>CAMDXE010000203.1 GCA_945878925.1 Chitinophaga pinensis | reverse complement strand
CAAGGTAAGTTGTTCTTTGGCGGCTTCAAGGGCAACTTTTGCTTTGAATTCAGGCGAAAATTTGCGGCGGGTTTGTTTGGTCATATCGTTTAGTCAAATTAAGTGATTTTTTAACTAAACCTCTGGTCCAGGATTCAGGGAGTATTATATTCGGTGACTTTGAATTTGTGAGTTATATTATCTACTATTGAATATGAAAAAACTACTCCTACTAACATTAGCGATTGTAACGCTAACAAGTTTGGGATATTCTCAAAGACACCCAGCTAAAAAGAATGGTTGGGAAACTGATAATTTAAGAGGAAAAGTTAAATCCTATACGCAATCTAGTTATGATTCTGCAGAGCGCTTTGGGGAAATACAAAAAACTCTATCTAGTAAGGAAACTTATAAATATGATGATAAGAGCAATCTAATTGAGGATAATAGTTACTATTCAGACAGCAGTTTAAATTGTAAGTGGACTTATAAATATGATGATAAGAGCAATCGGATTGAAACAAATTACTACAGTGCAAACGGCAGCTTCAACGGTAAGTACATTAATAAATATGATGATAAGAGCAATCTAATTGAGGAGAATGGTTACAATGCAGACGGCAGCTTAGAATATAAGGAAACTTATAAATATAAATTTGACGGAAAAGGAAATTGGATTAAAAGAATCACGTTTAAAAATCAAATACCAAAGAGTATCTATGAGCGTGAATATGAATACTACGAATAGCTAATCGCAGTATTGGATTACCAGTTAGGCAGAGCGAGGTTCAATTGAAAAGTGAGGAGTATGTGGTGACTTTGAATTTGTGATTTGACGTATTGAATTAGTGACTTCTTTCAATTGAATACCAACACATTCAATATTTACCAATCTCCATAACAACTATTTCATCTTCATTTATGGCATTGATAATATTAACTAGTTCTAGGAAGTCGTATTGTGGATATACATAAATGAGACTCACTCCATTTGTCAAACATAGCTTTTTCTTTTTATCATCCCTTGATTTTGTTTTCTCGAATGCTAGTTCCCCGCCGAAAAAACCAACTGCTTGATTATGTTGAATCCCCTGAAATTCAATTGCCACACGTTTGTGAGAAATGTAAATATCTATTGATTGACGCCCGAGCCATTTAAAGCGGACTTGATGATAAGTATGGATACTATTAAATTGGTCTCTTAGTTTTACGAATAATAATTTCTCATTAATCCAAGATTCGTTTTTTAGAGGTAATTCAAGTTTGTGTCGAATGAAATTCTCTATGTGGTCATTGCACTTGTAATATTGGTGAATGTATTGATCAGGTATAAAGTTTTCAAAAGCGGGGACAATCATTTCTGAATACGTGTGGTAAGGAACGATACCCCTGTTGAAATAGAATGGTTCAAAAAAATTTTGTCCTTCATACTGCATTAAAAAGGGATGATTTTCGAGCTCAGATTTGGTCAATAGAGCAAATAGAAAAAAAAATTCATTTTCCCGATTATGGAAAAACGCATTATTTAATTGCGAGATAATTTCAATTCGATTTTTAAATTCTTGATTGCTCAGACCGAATGGCAAAACGCCGAATTTGTAGAAATCGATAAAATCTTTATAGTTATTGCCAAAGATGTTCGATCCAGGTCCTTTTCTGAGTTGGAGATTGTTTTCATTAATTACATTGTCATAAAGTTGACAGCAAACGATAAAATGTAAATCCAATCCACCCTGTAAATGGAATTTGTATTCATTTAAATTAAAACTCAATAAATCCAATTCGCGTTTGAATTTTTTAAATATTCCTTTTTCCTCGGCTAATTGAGAAACCTTGGGCTGCGTAGCTATTGGGAAGGAGATTGGCTGACCATTTAAACCCAAAACGGTTTTATTATTGTTTAAAACTGAGGATCGTTGAATGTCAAAAATACTTCCATATAAATCCTTGCCAATTGCTTGGATGGATTTGATTAATTCGTGATGAGACCAATCGTGCGTATTGAATTCAGCTTGTCTTATTGAGGAACTGAATTCTTGTGGTTCGGCAAGGAAGTCCTCAAAGTTATCAAACATTAAATTTCGATATTAATAAATCCATTCATTTGATTGCTTGTCATTGTTGTGGTTATTTGATGTGCATTCACTTAAATTGGAAATCAAGTATTGCATTTAATGAACCGTGAAATTAATACTTGTGACTTTAATATCTATATTTACTCAAAATATGAAAATGAAGATATTACTTTTTTGCCTATTACTGACTTCGAAAGTTGCATTTGGTCAAACGCTAACCTACGAGCAGACTCGAGATTTAAATATCGCATCGAATTTTTCAAACGGAGATACAATTGCTAAATATGTGATGAAGGATGGGTCGGAAATAGTCGTTGGCTCTACATTGAAATTTGGAAGTCCTTGGAATAAAAATATTGATTTCACGACACTTTTAACTGGTAAGTTTTCATTGGGTAAGGCATTACTTGCCCCGCCAATTTATTTAAATGAAAATTTCATTGGCGAAAATATAGTTGTTACGGCAATTAAAGTCTCACACACGAAAATGAGTAAAAATTCATCACTTATGGTTTGGGCGTATGTATCACCTGTTGATGACGGCACGATGTCGAAAGGATATAACTACCGAACTATTCTCGATTTAGAATTGGCTATTGAAAGAAAAGAAGTTATTAATCCAAATGGTGTGATGTCACGTGAGCAAGCTTTGGCGAAAATGAAGGAAGCTAAGGATTTGCTTGACTTAGGTATTATGACTCAATCTGACTATGATGCTTTGAAAGAAAAACTAACACCAATTATATTGAAGACACCTTGATTTGTAACGAAACCGACAACAAAACCGACAACAGAAAATAAAAAACCCCCGCAATCTATTGATTCTCAGGGGTTGTTTTCAATTCTCTGCGGACTGGACGGGACTCGAACCCGCGACCTCCGCCGTGACAGGGCGGCATTCTAACCAGCTGAACTACCAATCCGTTTCCTAGTTTTGTCTTTGTTACGAGTAATTGCTTGCCAACTTTCGCGCCTCGGACTTTTAAAAGGACTGCAAAAATAAGGCGTTTTTTGCCAATAGGCAAGTAAGATTTGCAAAAAATGCCAATCCATTTTTCTCGTGACCCGTCAGTACTATATT
>CAMDXE010000202.1 GCA_945878925.1 Chitinophaga pinensis | reverse complement strand
TAACCATTAAAAACAAAAAACAATTAATCGACAATTTTGATCAAATTTTTCATCAAGAATTTAAGGACAAGATTAAATCTCTTTGTGTTTGCAATATGTTTAATAATTATCAAGGCGTAATGCTCGGCAACGGACAAATTTGGATTAATAATAGACCAAATTCAACAGACAACAAATTTGATTATACTATAGCAGCAATAAATAATTATTGACATAAGGGTAGCAAATAACAAGCGTTTGGCAAAATGACGAGTGCAGTGGTTAAATGATCTAGATAGCTATCGTGATTATGCTTCGTATCAAGTTCAGTGCTGGCAGACAGATTTCGTGGTAAAAATCCATTACTTAACCAAGCCCCTAACCGGTAAACCCAATCCTGAAAAAACGAAAACCAAAGATTTATAAATCCAATTGAAAAAAGATCAAAATTAGACCTACACCTATAGGATACCGCACGTATCTAATTGTATAATGACCAAACAACTCGTAAATTGACAATTTTTTCATAGGAAAACTTGCTAATCAAATCTTTATCGTAATATTGCAATATAATTATTAAAAATGGGAGCTAGCAAGACAGAACATTTTACAGACGAACAAAACGCTATTGCGACACTCTCAAAGGCCTTAGGACACCCTGCAAGGGTTGCCATTATGGAGTATTTAATAAAAGTGGACACTTGCATTTGTGGCGACATTGTTAATAAATTGCCTTTAGCACAGCCCACAGTTTCACAGCACTTAAAGGAACTTAAAAACGCTGGACTTATTAAAGGTAGCATTGAGGGTAACGCCATTTGTTACTGTATTGACGAAAAAGAATTGACTAAACTTCAAAGCTATTTCGCAAACATTTCGGACAAGTTAGAAAAGAAAAAAAGTAATTGTTGCTAAAAAAAATCAAACAAAATGAAACTATCAACTTTCAAACAACACTTGGACAATTTAAAAGCTGTAAACTTTGTTCAAACAAACGGGACATTTGTTCCAAGACATTTTCATGTTACAGAAGCGGGGCTAATAACCAAAAACTTTATTGACTGCGGTGGGACAGCAAGAGAAGAAAAAGTAATCAACTTTCAAGTTTGGGTTGCAGACGACACCAACCACAGATTAGAACCCAAAAAACTTCTTGCAATTATTGCACTCTCTCAAAAACTATTTGGCAACCAAGACTTAGACATTGAAGTAGAGTATCAATCAGACACAATTGGCAAATACGGCTTGGACTTTCAAGGCGAAAACTTTTTGCTTACAGCAAAACAAACCGACTGTTTAGCCAAAGACAATTGTGGAATACCGCAAGAACTAAAATTTGCCGAATTGGAAACAAGCCAAGGATGTTGCACGCCAGGAGGAGGTTGCTGCTAAACTTATGAAAGCGTTTATCATTAAATATCGTAAACCAATAGTGATAACTATTGGCATTACAATCTTAAATATTGCCTTCGGTTTTGACGCAAGGTTCACAATCATAAATTTACTCTGGTTAACCGTATGAAAAAAATATTAGTTCTATGCACGGGCAACAGTTGCCGAAGCCAAATTGCCGAAGGTTACTTGCGACATTTTGCAGACGATAAAGCAGAAGTTTATAGCGCAGGTGTTGAAACTCACGGAGTAAATCCAAAAGCAATTGCCACAATGAAAGAGGACGCTATTGACATTTCGCAACACACATCAAACAACATTGACGAATATTTCAACATTGATTTTGATTTTGTAATTACCGTTTGCGACAATGCCAAAGAACGCTGTCCGTACTTTCCAACCCAAGCCAAAAAGTTTCATCAAAACTTTCCCGACCCTGCAAAATCAACTGGGACAGAAGAAGAAATTTTAGAGCAGTTTAAACACGTTAGACAATTGATAAAAAGCTATTCGCAACAGTTTGTAACCGACAATTTACCCGACTGACCAATGAATGGAGTAAAAAGAGCTAACGATTACAGCCATTAACGGCAATTGCTAAGTTTTTGACAATTATACTCTTTTTCATATTTAGTGTTTTAACTTTAAGACATTTGGCCTTCTAAACAATCGGGTTTTTAGGAGGGGTTACACAAAAAGCTTAAAAAAATATTAAAAGATGAACATACATGATTTATTCACACAGGTAAGGAAGTTGGTAGCTAATCAAGATACTCATGACCTGAACAAACTACAGCTTACCAAACCCGAATACTTCAATTGGGTGCAGGAAGTGTTTTACGAGATGAACGTAAAATACTACCCCAACAGCCAAGCTCTTATTTGGCGATACAACGAGATGGAAAGGATCTATACCTTTAAAAATATTTATGAACAAGCTAACCAATTTCTAAATTTCTTGAGAAGCCATGGTGTAAAAAAAGGTAATAGCATCTTTTCACAGATTTCTTTAGACCCTGCAAATTGGATTAGTTTATTAGGAGCCATCAAGGGTGGATTTATCCTTATTCCATCTTCAACTAATTTGACCGAGAAAGACATTGCCTATCGTTTCAAAACAGTATTCCCTGAAGTTGCAATTGCTGATTTAGCAAATGTAGAAAAGATTGATGCTGCTGAAGAATTGGTAAACAGACCCATTAAGCTTAAAATTATTGTGGATGGAACAAGGGAAGGTTGGCATACCATGGATGAGATTTTTAAAAAAGAAAAAGTAGCTGATGCAGCCCATACTCGCTCTGATGATGCCTTGTTTTATTTTTTCACATCTGGAACAACGGGGCTTCCTAAAATTGTAACCCACACGCATTTCACGCTTCCCTTTGGGCATTTGACTACATCAGCATGGATAGGTCTGCGCTATGGAGATATTCATTATAATATTTCGGCTCCAGGTTGGGCAAAGTTTGCCTACAGCAGTTTTTTTGGTCCCTGGAATATGGGTGCCACACTATTAGCTTACCAGGTAGACAAATTCATTGCTAAAGAGCAATTGGCCACAATAGAACAATATGGAGTAACTACTTTTTGTGCCCCTCCTACTGTTTTACGTTTGATGATTCAGGAAGATTTAACAGCATATACATTCAGAATAAGACAGTGTGTGGCCGCAGGAGAGCCACTTAACCCAGAAATCATTGAAAAATGGAAAAAAGGAACGGGCCTCACTGTTAGGGATGGCTATGGACAAACTGAAAGCAGCCTTCTTGCTGGCAATATGCCCGGTAGCGTTATAAAATATGGTTCAATGGGTAA
>CAMDXE010000201.1 GCA_945878925.1 Chitinophaga pinensis | reverse complement strand
AGTTATTGATAAAGATAATGAGATTTGGATAGGCACCGATGAAGGACTTGCTGTATTTTTTAATCCCTTGCGAGCTTTCGATTATGAAGAAGATGCTCAAAGAATAATCGTTGAACAAAACGGTATTGTTGGCTATTTATTAGGGAGCGAAACCATTAACGACCTTTGTATTGATGGCGCCAATCGTAAATGGGCCGTTACAAACAACGGCGCTTTTTTGATTGAAAAAGATGGAACCAGTGTTTTAGAACATTTTACGGTTGATAATTCGCCTTTGCCAAGCAATGTTATAAAATCGGTTGGTGTAAACGGCCTATCGGGCGAAGTGTTTTTTGGAACTCAAAATGGACTCATATCCTATGGTGGAAACGCCACCGATGCCTCGGACAAACATAGCGATTTAATAAAAATATACCCAAACCCCGTGCATGCCAATTATCAAGGCGACATCACCATTCAAGGCTTACCCGATTATGCTACCGTAAAAATTACCGATGTGTCGGGAAGAATCATTTACGAAACCTTATCGAATGGAGGAATTGCCACTTGGAATGGAAAAATGTTTAATGGCGAAAGACCTAAAACAGGTATATATCTTATTTTTAGTTCGAATAAAGACGATTATGAAAGCCATGTCAGCAAATTATTTATCGTAAACTAAAGTATTGCCGATGGCGCTTATTTATTAAAAATTATGATTATAAAAACGGAAGCCATTTGCCTCAAAAATACTCGGTATGGCGAATCGTCCGTTATTTGCAAAATGTTCACCATTGAGCATGGGCTTAGCGCCTTTATCATTCAAGGAATTTCGCGAAAATCAAGCCCAATAAGACCCTCTCATATTGCACCAGGAAATGTTTTGGAATTGGTGATTTACCAAAAACCTAATTCAACGCTCCAGCGAGTAAAGGAACTTAAGGTAGTTCACCCTCTTTTATCCATTCATACCGATATGGTTAAAAATTCGATTCTTCAGTTTATCATCGAAATCATAGCCAAAACCAATGAAGAAAATCATAAAGATGACATTGTTTTCGAATACCTTAAATCGGCCATTGTTGAGCTAGAACAATCTACCGATGGCTTGGCTTCTTATCCACTTTATTTCTTATGCCGTTATTTACAGTTCTCGGGATGGTTTCCAAACCTTGAAATGTGGAGCACTGGCTATGTTTTTAATATACGGGAGGGCAAATTTGGCCCCTCTAATTTGATGCATGTTTCCGATGAACTTAACGAAAATCTTAGCAAGCATCTGTATGATTTGTTGCTGATGATTGGTAAAAACTTATCGCACACCCAAATAAATCCTCCTTACAAAAAAGAGCTTTTTAATATAATTATAAGCTATTACGAATTTCATTTGTTGAAGGGAAATCGCATTAAGTCGCCTGCAATTTTAGCCGAAGTTTTGGCATAAAAAAAACGCCGATTGTGTTTCGGCGTTTCTCCTTTTTGTAAATTTTATTATTTTGCTTTCTTGATTTCTACCTTTCTATTTTTTTGATATTTCGAGTCGGCATCAATTTTCGTTTTATAATCTACAGTTATTCGGTTGCGCTGTATTCCATAATAATCGTTAAGGTAATCCACTACTGAATTTACACGGGTTCTTGACAATTTTTCTCCCGATTTAGCACCTACCGACCCATCAGGATACCCGATAGTTTTAATTTTCAATTCAGGGCATTCCTTCATTTTGGTTGCTATTTCATGAAGCAGTCCATAATATTCAGGTTTTATTTTTGAACTTCCTGGCTCAAATACCACAGGCGGAAACATAATATCGTTGCAATCGCAACATCCAGCACCCGATGATGGGCCTCCACTAGCAGATCCTGCCGAAGCTAAATGAATTCCTTTATTGGTAACTAAGGTATTGCTTGGCGATTTTGGATCTTCGTCGCGGTAATCGGGAATACCATCGGCATCCATATCCACCATAACTCCTTTATTATCTACGATGGCTCCTTTATCCGAAAATGGCTCATCGTCATTGGCATCTATAATTTTATCGCCATCGCTATCAACCGCCAATCCGCTTCCGTAAACGTTAACGCCTTCGGGTGTATTCGGATCTTTATCGAGCAAATCAGCCACACCATCGTCATCGCCATCTTTGCTAAGGGCCGTTGCAATTTCGGCTATAGAATCTAATTTTTCGTAAAGCGATTCAATAGGATTTAACCAATCGTAATGATTTTCGTCGTTATTTTTATTTGATTTAATTTTAAAAGAAGCCTGAATGGCAACTAAGGTATAAAAGTCGGTAAAGCGGTTGCGCCAAATTGGAGCCGAAAGGGCATCCAAATTATCGGAACGGGTATAGTGCATCCTTAGCTCTATCCCCATATCTAAAAGTGTTCCAAAATTTCGCTTTAAACCCATTCCAAACGGAACCGTAAAATTTGCACCCTTATAAGACAAATATTCGCCTAATGCTGCGCTTGTATCTCCCGAAACACCCACCCATCTGTCTTTTTTATTCTCCCAATCGCCTTTTACATCGCTCCATATCACACCCATTCCTACGGTCATGTAAAGCTGGTATTTGCGCAAAGGTCTCAAAAATGAAAGGTTGCCCAAGGTAAACACCGTGTTAATATTTAGATCTTTAAAATTATTGACAAAATTGTAAGAATCTTCGGATGGGGCTTGGTTGCCCGGATCGTTCACATTCTTGCCTTTTCTAAAAATGCCGTTATACTGTTTTTGACTCGTTCCATTGCGGCTAATTCGTTGATAGTCGCGACCACCTTTAAGTTGGCCTATATCGGCGTTCACTTTTAGGGCAAAACTTTGGCCATACGAGTATTTCACATGCCCACCGAATGACATTCCTAATTTAAGGTTATCGGCATCGCCCTGAAACTCAGTAGGGCTGAGTTGAAAACCGAGCGACCATTTGCGTGAGGGTTCATATTTTGTAAAAAAACTGCCTACTTGAGCTTCCATGTATTTTGGAAAAACAAGAATGCTAATTAAAATTAATGAACTGATATACCTTTTCATGAGCGTATTATTTATTAAAAAACGATTTTTTTCTCTTTTGTTTTAATATTTCTTATGGTGCCTTTTTGCGTTAAGGCTACATATATATCACAATATTATGTCTTTATAAGGCCAATAAGGTTAATAAAACTTACACACCCTATCCACACATGAATAGTATTGTAGACGAAAAACTGAAAAAAATTGTTG
>CAMDXE010000200.1 GCA_945878925.1 Chitinophaga pinensis | reverse complement strand
GAAAATAATGTTCGGTCTAATTTTGAAATAATTTGAGAAAACAGAGTTAAATTTGCCATAGGAAAGGGGGTTTGTTTTTTGTCACCTCAAAGGTAGCTTTGAGTTAAAACATTCCCTTTCCTTTTTTTAATCGTTTAGGACGCTATTGTTCTCATACCTTTTATTTGCTGCCACTCTATATTTTGAAATTGATTCTTTATTCCAGGTGATATATAAATGCTAGCTTCGCCAATAATTTCAACTTGCTTTACACAAGCAAATTTCATCATTGAATTGTTAATGAATGATTGGTAGTCAGCCCCTGTTATGTAAATCTCTATCTCACTAATCGCCTCAAGAATATGAATTATTCGTGCTTTGTCTCCAATTTTATCTCGCATAAATTAATTCCTTTTCACTATCAATGTATGGCTTGATGTGTTTAGACAAGCCATTAGAAGAAACTAAATCAACTTTAGTGTTAAGCATATCTTGAAGCTCAATTTGCATTTGTATAAATCTAAGGCCAATTTTCTCAGAGTGATCCAAGTCAACAAGAATATCAATATCGCTTTTTGAATCTGCCTTACCACTGGCATATGAACCAAATAAGTATGCCTTAATAACCGGTCGAGTTCTAAAGTAATTTCTTAATAGTTCTATTTTATTCTGCCCAAGATTCATAATACAAAGTTATGAATTCATTCAGTATTTCCTTTGGCTCTTAAAAAAAAATGAAAGATATACATCTGCTGGAAATTAAAATGCTGTATAACCTAGTAATTTTGTTCGGAGAGGCAATATCCTGTAACTTTTTAATAGTAGCACTATAGTTTTAATATCTATTCATACCTCAACGATTCGATAGGATCCAGTTTGGCGGCTTGCCTTGCAGGCATTATTCCGGCCAAAAGCCCAACCAATGTGCATAAGGCTATAGCCAAACTAATCCAAGCCCACGGAATAACCATTGGGCCATCAATCATGCTAGAAACCAAATTACCAACAATCAATCCCAAAAGGATGCCTACTATCCCACCTAGTTGACAAATGACAATGGCCTCGAGTAAAAATTGCTTAAGTATCTGACTTTGTTTAGCACCTAAAGCTTTGCGCGTGCCAATTTCGCGCGTGCGCTCCTTCACCGAAACAAGCATAATATTCATCAATCCTATGGCCGCGCCAAAAAGGGTGATAAAGGCAATAACATACGCCGCAATGCTCACAAACGATAAGCTTGAAATTAATTTGGTAGATAAGCCATCGCTCGATTGAAAATCAAAATTATTAGGCATTCGAGGTTCCAAGCCTCTCACGTTTCTAAAAACGCCCATCGCATAACTTTGGGCAGCGGCAAGCATTGAATAATCGTTTACTTTCACCCCAATACTATAACTACTATTGGGTTGATAAAATTTCTTATTACCCGAAGTGTAAGGCACAATCAAAATTCTATTCGATCCAAAATCAAAGGCCTGTCCTTTTGATTTCAAAACACCTATAACCAAATATTTGTTGCCACCGGTTATAATAGTTTTATTAATAGCCGATACTGATCCAAATAACACCTCGTTCAACTCTGCTCCTATGACCGCAACTTGCTTTTCGTCGGCTACATCGATGGCCGAAATATATCGTCCTGCCGCCAAATCTTGTCCATTAATAATCAAATAGTTTTCGTCGGCCCCTGTAATATTTACATTGGGATTGCTTTTTTTATAAGGCGATTTCACTACAGCCATCCACGAATAATTAATTGAATTCGAAACAACGGCTGGAAAATTATAGCGTTCTTTAAAACGCACACATTGCTTCAAATCTATGGGTTTAAACTCCTTGTGTTCGTCTTCGTCAAAATCGACAAAAGCGCTGCCGTTAATAATGGTAAACGTATTGGTGCCAAGTAAACTGAAATTTTGGGTAATGGAGGCCTTCATTCCATCAATAGCCGTAAGCATACCCACCAAAGCCATTATTCCAACAGCAATAATCAAACAAGTTAAAATGGCACGACCCAAATTGGCTCTCACCGCTTCTAAAGCAATTTTAAGATCTTGAAATTTTAACATATTTTTTCGAGATTAATAAAACCCTTATTAAATCCGCATTTCTTTAGATTGAAAACCTAAAACTATCGACCATAACACAATATCGGCACCTTAATGCCATCCAATCGTGCTTTATTATGCCGAAAACGAAGTTCCGCACCCGCATGTTTCTTTTGCATTAGGGTTAGTAAAGGTAAACCCGCGTGCATTTAAACCATCGCCATAATCTAACTGCATGCCCATGACATACATAAGGTGCGATTTTTCTAAAACAATTTCTACCCCCTCTACCTCATACACGGTATCTGTTGGTTTAATATCATCGAAAGCCAAAAGATATGATAATCCCGAGCAGCCTCCCCCTTTTACCCCAATGCGTAAAGCTTGCCCTGGCAAAACATCCACACTGTTTTTAAGTCTTTTTATCTCTTCTAAGGCGCCCTCAGTAATGTTTATAGGTAGGTTTGATTGAATTTCGGTAATCATAATGTTTTATTGTAAAACAAAATTAAGATAAAAACTAAGGAACCCTACGCAAAAAGTTAGTATTTGTATTAATTTTGTGCTTAATGATGCTACTTCAAACAAATTTATTCAATGTAATCGTTGATATCCTGAAATTTATTATTCCGTCCATAATAGTTTTTTCGGCTACCTATATAATGATGCGCCAATTTTTGGAAGAGGATTATAAAAAGAAATTACTTGAATTGAGAGAAAAGAACACCGGATTGATTACGCCCATAAAGCTTCAAGCCTACGAAAGACTTACAATTTTATTAGAACGTATAGCGCCCGATAATTTAATTATGATGCTTTCGCAACCCCGTCAATCGGCCACCGAACTGCGCACCCAAATTGTCAATCAAGTAGGAGAAGAATTTAACCATAACATTTCGCAACAAATTTATATATCAAGTCAGGCTTGGGAATTGATAAAAATAATACGCGAAAACGTTTTATTCATTGTCGACGACTCTTATAAATCGTTGCCCGAAAATGCCAAGGGCACCGATTTAGGCAAAGCTATTTTAAAAGAACTGATGAATCAAAAGAATCACCCCACACATGGAGGTATTGAATTCTTAAAAAAAGAAATCGCTTTGGTAATGTAATTTTATCACATTAAGCTTAGCATAACTTTGCGGTAAGCTTCCCCTAATCTAAAATCTGCCTAAACTTTTAATTTAATTTTGGCCTTCGCTTAAGGATTGCTTGAAAAAATTAAAT
>CAMDXE010000199.1 GCA_945878925.1 Chitinophaga pinensis | reverse complement strand
AAAAAATAAATTAAAGCAATTTTCAACGCTGCACGATCAAAAGGTTTTAAGCATTAATTCGCATCCTTATAGCCGCAGTTTTGATATAGAATTTACAAACGGACACAAACTTGTTTTCAAACTTTATGGCAGCTCGGCAAATGTAATTTCTTATGAATCGGGCACTGTAAACATGTTTTGTATTGATTACCCCAAAGATCTACAAATCCCTATCGAACACTATACAAATCCGAACCTATCCTCAAAACAAACGTTTAATTCACTGATAGACTTTGTTAAATCGAACCCCAAAAATGAAGCATTAAGCTATCTTGAGACCGAAATACTATCGAAAAATTACGATCTTCCTCTAGCTATCGAATGTTTTAAAACTCAGTTTTTAAGCCAATCAATTTACATACTTAAGACTAATGACAACGCCTATGGGCTTTCTTGTTTTCCAAGCGCTCAAAGTATGGCCGAGTTTCCAAAAATTTGCGAAGCCTTTGACGATTTTACCCGATTGTATATTTCATCCGAATCGTTTAATTCAAAAAAAACGAGCCATATTGACCAATTGCAACGCGACATCGAACACCAACATAAAACAGTTGAGAATATTGAAAAACGCATTACAACCCTCAATCAGTGGAGTAAAACCAAAGAATTGGGCGATTTGCTAATGACCAATTTGCACCTTTTAAAATTAGGTGACAGTGTAATTGAAGTGCCCGAATACTTAGATTCTGAACCTGAAACTAAAAAATCCATTAGCCTTAACCCTTTGCTTTCGCCCCATCAAAACGCGAGTTACTATTATCAACTGGCAAAAAATCAGGCCAAAGAATTGCTGCATAAGCAAAGTGAATTAATAAAGGCCAAAGATAAACTCAAAGTCATAGCCGACACATTGAGTAAATGGCAATTGACCGAAAATGCAAAACAATTAAGGGTTTTGGATACAAAAGATAAGGCCGATGCAACTAAAAAAAGCATTTCATTGCCCTATCGCCGCTATATAATAAATGGCTTTACTGCTTTGGTTGGTAAAAATGCCAAATCGAACGACGAACTGCTTTCGAAGCATGCCGTAAAAAATGACCTTTGGCTGCACGCCAAAGACGTGAGTGGCTCGCATGTTATCCTCAAAAATCATACAGGCAATCCAATTCCTGCGTTTATAATTGAAGAAGCCGCCTCACTAGCTGCATGGCATTCAAAAGCGAAAAACAACAGCTTGGCTGCGGTTGTTTATACTTTTAAAAAGTATGTACGAAAACAAAAAGGATTTTTACCCGGGCAAGTTATCGTTGAGCGAGAAACCGGACTATTGGTAAAACCAAAAGCGTTTACCTCAAATTAATCTTTTATTAAATATTGATTGTGTCTATTTATTTTAAAATAGAACGGGCAATAACCAATTTCTGAATTTCGCTAGTCCCCTCTCCAATAGTACAAAGCTTGCTATCTCTGTAAAATTTTTCAACCGGAAAATCTTTGGTATACCCATAACCTCCAAATATTTGCACGGCTTCGGTTGCACAATAAACTGCCGTTTCGGAAGCGTAATATTTTGCCATCGCCGATTCTTTGGTCATTGGCTTATGGTTGTTTTTTAAATTAGCCGATTGATAAATTAATAATTCGGAGGCCTCAATTTTAGTGGCCATATCTGCCAATTTAAAACTTATGCCTTGAAAATTGCTAATGGGTTGCCCAAATTGATGCCTTTCCTTCGAATATTTCAGAGCAGCTTCGTAGGCGCCTTTGGCAATACCTAAGGACAATGACGCAATTGAAATACGCCCTCCATCCAATACTTTCATGGCTTGAATGAATCCTTCGCCCAATTGACCAAGTATATTTTCTTGGGGTACACGGCAATCTTCAAAAATCATTTCGGCGGTTTCGCTGGCGCGCATACCTAATTTGTTTTCTTTTTTGCCACCCCTAAACCCTGGAGTTCCTCTTTCGACTACAAAAGCTGTGATGCCTTTTGAATCTAACAATTCGCCTGTTCGAGCCAAAACTACCGCTATATCCCCTGAAATACCATGAGTAATCCAATTTTTAGATCCATTTAAAATCCAATCGTTGCCGTCTTTTTTGGCTACGCATTGCATACGTAAAGCATCGCTTCCTGTATTGGCTTCGGTAAGCCCCCAAGCCCCTAGTGATTTTCCGCTGGCTAAATTAGGAAGCCACTTGTTTTTTTGCGATTCGTTTCCAAAATAAAGGATATGACCTGTACACAATGAATTGTGCGCAGCCATGCTCAAGCCAATAGAGCCGCAAACTTTCGCTAATTCTTCGATGGCTACTATGTATTCGTAATACCCCAATCCGGCTCCGCCATATTCGGCCGGAACCAAAATACCCATGAGGCCTAGTTCACCCATTTTTTTAAACAATTCAAATGGCTGTGTTTGACTTTCGTCCCAGTCCATTAAAAATGGTTTAATATTTTTCTCGGCAAAATCTCTAACGCTATTCCTGATTAAGGTTTGGTTTTCGGTGGTATCAAATGAAATCATTTCGTAAAAATGGATGCGAAAATACATTGGCTTTGGATAAGCGCCAAATCTATATTGACAAAATAGCACTTTATTACTATGTAATGTCATGGCAACATTAAGTGTTAAAAATAATATGGGTTTTATTCGTTTAGTGATTTGTGGTTTACTTACCTTTGTGCCTTTGTTTTAATCGTATCAATACCCTTATAATTTTTATTAATTCAAAAAATAATCATGGCAAAATCACTCTTGCGTCAATCGTTGAAATCGCTACTTGGATACTTTATTCGTGGCCTAATTTTTATAGCTCCAATAATGATAACATACGCTATAATCAAATGGGTTATCGAAACCTTAGATAGTATTTTACCCTTAGAAACCCCAGGATTAGGAATTTTAGTAATGCTCTTTACCATTACTATTTTTGGATATTTTGGTTCTAAATTATTTTATCAACCCCTATTCGAATGGTTTGAGAACTTATTGGAAAAAACACCTGGTGTAAAATTTATTTACAGCAGTATTAAGGATATGTTGGAGGCTTTTGTAGGCAACAAAAAAAAGTTTAATGCGCCAGTTCTTGTAACGATGAATGAAAGTGGATTACTTAAAATTGGTTTTATAACGTCGAACGATTTGGCTGAGTTTAAACAAAACGATATTTTGAAAGATTACGTTGGCGTTTACTTTCCGCATTCCTATAATTTTTCGGGCAATCATTTTTTGGTTAAAAAAAATAAAATAATACCCCTAAAAGCCAATTCGACCGAAGTGATGAAATT
>CAMDXE010000198.1 GCA_945878925.1 Chitinophaga pinensis | reverse complement strand
GCCTAACCGTGTTGCCAGTTCGGTAAAGTTAATGCAGGTGAAACATTGCGTGATTACCTCCGTTGACCGTGATGATTTGAAGGATGGTGGTTCTACTATCTGGGCCGAGACTATCAATACGATTAGAAGAGAGAGCCCAGGTACTACTTTAGAGACTCTTATTCCTGATTTTAGAGGCGTGTGGGATAATCTTGATCGCCTGTTGGCTACCCGTCCTGAAGTGGTTTCACATAATCTGGAAACTGTTCGTCGTTTAACAAAAGAAGTGCGCATTCAGGCAAAATATGACCGTAGTTTGGAATGTCTTCGCAGAATCAATGAAGCCGGATTAAGAACAAAATCAGGCATTATGCTTGGATTGGGAGAAACTGAAGAGGATGTTCTTGAAGCAATGGCAGACCTGCTTGCCGTTGGTGTTCATATCTTAACCTTAGGGCAATACCTGCAGCCATCACGGAGTCACCATCCTGTTATCGATTGGATCACTCCAGAGCAGTTTGAAAAGTATAAGCGTATTGGGCTGGAGATGGGTTTCAAATATGTAGAAAGCGGCCCATTGGTGCGTTCTTCTTATCATGCAGAAAAACACCTGTTCGAGTTTTAATTTCTAATTGCGGTTCAAAAATACCGGCCCCATATTTTTTCTGACCACTAAATTAGAGCCAGATTTACGTGATCCCACCCGGATTTGGATTGGCCAAAAAGACGGTCAAATTCTTTAAGATGCATAGAAATGATAAAGTCTTTAGGGGCATAATATATCTCTTGCATAATTGCATTACCTGCACACATTAAAACTCAACAATAAATCCGATGGTAGGTGTAAACTGGGCTTCATCATTTTTTAATAAAGTTGGTGTTGCATTACTACCATCTGCTTTAATCAATGAACCATCAGTTGTAGCAAATGCATTATTGTCTGCAGTTCTTTTAAACGTGTATGTTGGTACTGCAACGCTTTTTGCAGCATACCAATTGTTTACATCTAAAAACAAATCAATGGTGGTTTTCTTGAAATTCCATTTCTTGTCTATACGAATATCACTGCCATTATAGCCACCTAATCGAAGTGTGTTCAATTTTGTGAAATCAACTATTCCTTGTCCTTGAGATAAATAATTTATTCTTGATTCCGATTCATTATATGGTGTGTACGGGGCGCCTCCCTGGTAACGAAATTTTAAACCCAACTCCCAATTGCGTTGAAATTTATAGCCAAGAGTAACACTTAATAAGTGTTCATTATCCCAACTACTGGGTATCAATACATTGTTTGCTCCGCTGTATTTACTTCTGTAAAAGGTGTACGACAATAAGCCAAAAAATTGGTCTGTCAGTTTCTTTTGTGCAAATACTTCAAAGCCATATGTATTACCTTTTCCGTTTGTAATTACAGCTTCGTTTCCCAATACATTAAAATCACTACCAAGATTGGCTAATGAAATTCCATTGCGTACAGAAACAGGGACATTGTTGTATTTTTTATAAAATCCTTCTAAGGTAAACCGAAGTCCATCATTCGGTAAATATTCAATTCCTGTTACGTAATGGTCGCTCTTTAGGTACTTGCTATTTTTATTCACCAGATTATTATTGTTATCTGCAAAACCTAAAATAGTGTAAGGTGCTATTTTATAATAGCTGCCTATTGAGGCATTTGCCGTCCATTCGTTTGCCAATACATAGCTCAATGAAATTCGTGGCGAAAGTGTTTTCAAGGGATTATTTCCGTCGGTCGTAAAGCTGTTCATATCGGCACGCAAACCTCCACTTACGCCTAAGCGGTTATCAAAAAGGCGCTTACCTACTTGTAAAAATGCGCCATATTTTAAAAAGTTATTTAACGGGCTTTGGAAATTGATGGAAACATTAGGTTGTATTATTGCCCCATTGCTGTCTTTAAACTCTTTTCTTAAAACCGTAAATGTATTGTTGTCGTATTCTGCTAATTGCAACATTCCACCATAGGCAATCTTCCAGCCATTAAAAGTTTTGTTTACATCTACGCGAAGTTTATTTTCAGCTTCGGTTGAGTTTATAGCTAATATTCGTTGAGACGGTAATTGTAGTTTGTTATCCTCATATTGTTTAATATCATTATTAAACCAATTTCGGCTTACAGCTACATTCAGAAAACCATTATTAAGTAACCTCTTTAAAGTAAATCCTGAAGTATACGTATTTTGAAATATGAATGGGGTAGAATTTATAATATACAATTTTTCAGGAGTTGCGCTCTTTATTTCTGCAAATTTAAATTCATCAATTGCTCCAATGCCAATGAACGAAAGGGTTGTTTTTTTATCAATTTGATGGGTAATTTTTGTTTGAAAATCCCAATAATTAGGACGTATGGGTAAATCAATTAGAGAGAAAAGTAATTGTAAATACGAACGCCTTGCCGAAGCCAAAAATGTTGTTTTTTTGTTTTTAGAAAGCGGTCCTTCAAAAGTTGTAGCTAATTCGCTGGCACTAAGCCTTATGTTTCCTTGAAAATTATTTGGATTTCCATTTTTTTGCTTGAACTGAAATACCGAACTCAATGCATTATCATATCTGGCATCAAAAGCACTTGAATTTAATTTTACATCTTCAATAAAGGATACATTTAATATTCCCTGCGGACCACCTGAACTTCCCTGAGTTTGAAAATGATTAATTACAGGAACCTCAATTCCATCTAAATAAAAAACATTTTCACCGGGGCCACCGCCTCGAATAATTATATCATTTCTATAACCACCACCGCCAACTCCGCCACCCACACCGGGCAAAGACTGAATTACTTTGCTAATATCAAAGTTGCCTCCTGGGTTGGCTTTTATCTCTTCAGTTGTTAATCGTTGCACACTTAAAGGTGTTTCTAAAGTTGCAGCTACAACGGTGCGCTTATTTGATTTAAATACCACTTCTGTTAATGCACTCGTTGTGGGTTCTAATTCTATGGTTACATAATTTTCGTTTCCTGCATTTACAGCAATATTGTAAAGTGTTTCAGTTTTATACCCAATAGAAGTAAAAATTAAATTATATGTTCTTAATGTAATACCTGATATCTTGAATATTCCGTTTGTATCGGCCATTGTTGCCTTGCTTGTACCTTCTAAGGCTATATTCACATTAAATAAAGGTTTTTGAGTTGATTTATCAATTACCTTACCCGCAATGCTGCCATTAGTTTGAGAAAATGCACTTTGCGAGAAAATTATAATGGAAAGTGCTAAAAGAAAAAAAAATTTCATATTAGAATAATATAGTACTATTTTTAAGTATTTAGACAAATA
>CAMDXE010000197.1 GCA_945878925.1 Chitinophaga pinensis | reverse complement strand
GGGCAATCTTTTATAACAGGCCATGTTGCTGACTCTTCGGGAGGCGATTTGCCCGGCGTCTCTATTTTCACAAGCGATCAACGCCATGCTACCCAAAGCGACGAATCGGGCCATTATAAGCTGAACATTCCCTCAGAAACAAATTTTACGATATATTATAGCTATGCTCAAAAACGCGTAAAACGCGACGTACAAGCTTTGAAAAAGGGAGAAACTTTGGCGCTTAATGTACGCATGAATACGAGTGTTGAATTAACAGAAGTTACCAAAATACAGCATGTAAACAGAGATTTGATGGCCATCACATTAGAAGCCAAAAAATTCGAACGCTTTCCTTCCGTTAATCCCGCCATCGAGTCGTTTTTAAAATTCATAGGTGCAAGCGGTGGCAATGAGCTAAGCACAGGCTATAATGTTAGAGGAGGAAATTATGACGAAAACTTAGTGTATATCAATGACATTGAAGTGTACCGACCTTTTTTGGTTCGCGCCGGTCAGCAGGAAGGCCTTAGCATTATTAACCCCGATATGGTTGATAGACTTGTGTTTTCAACCGGTGGGTTCGAAGCGCGATACGGCGATAAACTTAGCAGCGTTTTAGACATAAATTATAAAACGCCTCGTCGATTTGAGTCCACAGTAAGAACAAGTGTTTTGGGAACCAATTTATTAATAGGCGATCAATCCAAAAACAAACGTTTTTCATATTTAATAGGGGGGCGATATCGCAGCAATAAGTTTATTTTTAACACACTTGATGCCAGCGGCGATTATCGACCACTCAACGTTGATTTTCAATCGCTTTTAAAATATAGAGTCAACAGCGAATTAAGCCTCTCGTGGCTTAGTAATATTGCCTATAATAAATTTGCTTTATCGCCATCAAGCCGACAAACCTCCTTTGGAACAGTTACCTCGGCATTAAGGCTCAATATTGCAATGGGTGGATTGGACGAGATGAAATATCTGGTGGCCTTGAATGGCCTTATTTTGCATTATGCGCCCAATAAAAACACCTCGTTTAAATG
The DNA here is from genome assembly GCA_945878925.1 of Chitinophaga pinensis. Taxonomy (GTDB): domain Bacteria; phylum Bacteroidota; class Bacteroidia; order NS11-12g; family UBA9320; genus JABWCE01. The sequence goes on along the minus strand of CAMDXE010000197.1, from coordinate 2,355 downwards.
GATTAATTCATATTTTATTACCACCGAAAAAGAACATAATACCACCGAGGGGGCCTATGGTTTGTATGAATTGGACAATAATATTGGCTCCGATAATTTGGGCAAAGAAAAAAGGCTCTTAGGCCTAGGATATTTTATACAAAATGCCCGAAACGATTTAGAAGCGAAAGTCTTTAATTCGGGAATTGTAGGAACCAAAAAAACGAGAAAGTCCACCTGGTTTTATGGGTCCAAATATCAGCACGAATCGATAAATGATTTTTTGAACGAATGGCAATATAACGATTCGGGAAGCATGAATAGTACACATTTCAGAGATAGCTTAAATCAGATTTATTTAGATAATCGAATAAAAGCAAAAAATTCGGTGAGTTCGTATCGAATAAGCAGCTACTTGCAAAATAATTATGTTATTAATAAGCAAAATAATTTTACACTAAATGGCGGCATCAGGCATCAATATTGGGCTTTGAACGAACAAAACATGATTAGTCCAAGGCTATCACTAAGTTTCGAACCCAATAAAAAATTTAACGACACCGTTTTTAAGAGATGCTTAACCATAGGCGCTTACGATTCTGCCAAAAAAAGAGATTTGCTAATTAAGATAGCCGCAGGGGTGTATTATCAACCTCCATTTTATAGAGAATTTCGACGAGTGGACGGTACCCTAAATAAAAACATTAAAGCGCAGCGAAGCTTGCATTTTGTAGCTGGCTCCGATTTGAATTTTACGGCATGGGGGCGCCCATTCAAACTGGTAAATGAAGTGTATTATAAATATTTAACCAATCTCATTCCCTATTATATAGATAACGTAAGGATACGCTATTATGCCGAGAACAGTTCGAAAGGCTATGCTACAGGATTTGATACGCGGGTTAATGGCGAATTTATTAAGGGCCTTGAATCGTGGTTGAGTTTTTCGATTTTACAAACGCGCGAAAACATTAGTTATATAGATGAGAATGGAACGCCAGTAGAATCAGGATTTATAAGGCGCCCAACCGATCAACGTGTAAATTTTTCAATACTTTTTGCCGACGAATTGCCCATGGACAAAACCTATAAAATGCATTTAGGACTTGTATATGGCAGCAGAGTGCCCTATTATTTTTCGGGCAATGGTCGCTTTAGCAAAACGCCAAATACTATTCCACCTTACCGAAGAGTTGATATTGGGTTTTCGAAAGAAATAATAGGCGGACTTGCGGCCAAATCTCAAAGGTTTGAGCGAATTGAAAGCCTATGGGCCAGCATCGAATTATTTAATTTACTCGAATTTAATAATACGGTGTCCTATATTTGGGTTAAGGATATTAATAATACAACATATGGTGTGCCCAATTATTTAACAGGCCGGCGTGTGAACCTTAAATTTATTCTAAAATTCAAGTAAGCTACAGTGTACATTTACTTGCCATTTGCTGCCATCCGAAGCTAAACACAAAACATTGAGTTAATTGGATTTGAAACGTTGAAAAAAAACATAAATAAAAAATTTGCATAGTATAAATAGATTTCCCACATTTGTAAACATAACAGAATATGGTTAAAAATTACTTTTTAAAGTCAATTATTATTGGAGGATTGCTTGCTATTGCAGGAGTAGCAAAGGCTCAGCTTGATCCGTATTACACGCATTTTAGGTTTAATAAACAATCATACAATCCAGCTGCCTTTGGTTTTAAGGAGGATTATATATGTATTAATGGACTAACGCATTACCAATACAGGAACTATAGCGATATGACGCTAAGAACTGGAACCGAAGGAAATCCACTGGCCGAAATTCCAACCAACGTGGCTCCCGAAACCTATAATTTAAATTTAAATACCTTATTGAGGTTAGGTAAAAATAGCGGAAATAGACTTGGCCTAGGCATGACGATAATCGACGATAAAATTGGGTTTATGAAAACAACAACCTTCAAAGGGGCCTTGAATTTCAGAAAACCAATTCAGGGTCAATTTGGATATATAGCCTTTGGCATCGAAGCCGGTTCAACCACTTTTGGATACGATAGCCCAAACTTTAAAGCTATAGACCCCAATGATCCTAGAATTCCTACATCGAGTGGAAGTGATGGGGAATTAGATTTGGGTTTAGGAGTTTTTTATCATCAAACTAAATTTTTGGGCGTCATGAACAACTTTTATGTTGGCGCTTCCTACAACCATTTGAATGCTGCAAAATATAATTTTTTGGTGGATATGGCAGATGGAACCAAAGGGGTAGCTGTTGACGTCGATTTTGTGCGTTATTTATATATTACATCGGGCGCCGATTATAAATTAGCCAATCAGAATTGGGTATTAGAACCGGCCGTATTGATAAAATATAATCCAAAAATA
>CAMDXE010000196.1 GCA_945878925.1 Chitinophaga pinensis | reverse complement strand
AAAATAATGTTCGGTCTAATTTTGAAATAATTTGAGAAAACAGAGTTAAATTTGCCATAGGAAAGGGGGTTTGTTTTTTGTCACCTCAAAGGTAGCTTTGAGTTAAAACATTCCCTTTCCTTTTTTTAATCGTTTAGGACGCTATTGATAAAGTACATATTAATTTAACAATTTTACTCTAAAGCCAACCTACCTTTGTTCGAAATTTGAAAAAGCAATACCTACTCATTCTTTTATCTCCACTCCTGCTAAGCCTTGGATGGCCCCCATTATCAAGCGGATTTCTTTTGTTTTTGGGATTTGTTCCTCTTCTTATCTTAGAAAATGAGACCAAAAAATGGTATGGGCTAAAAATATACGTTTCGCTTTTATTATGGAATATAGGCACCACTTGGTGGGTGTGGAATGCTTCGCCCGAGGGCTGTATTGCCATGTTGCTTGCCAACTCAGCCCTTATGCAACTTCCATTTATTATTTACCGCAAGGTTAAATATTATTTTGGGCTCACCACTGCTTTAACAGCTTGGATCATAAGCTGGATAAGTATGGAATATCTACACCTAAATTGGGAGATTGCCTATCCATGGCTCAATCTTGGAAATGGCTTAGCTGCACTTCCACAAAGCATCCAATGGTATGAATATACGGGCACTCTGGGTGGAACCTTATGGATTTTGCTTGTGAATGCTTTAATATTTTCACTCTTTATAAATCAAACTCAATCAAAGCGATGGTTATCCATTTCGGCTATTTTAATACCCTTCATGCTTTCGTATTCAATTGCTAAATATGGCAAGTTGAATTCAGATACCAATGGGGCTGAAATTGTGGTAGTGCAACCCAATGTTGACCCCTACTTAAAGTTTGATTCACAAAACCCTAACGCCGAAGTTCGCAATTTTATAAAACTGGCCGAAACCAAGGTAAACCAAAACACAGAGTTTGTTCTATTCCCAGAAACAGGTTTTACCGAAACCTGCGAAGAGGCTTATATAAACCAAACCCAAACCTGCATTTTGTTGGCTAACTGGCTTAAAAAATATCCAAAACTCACCCTTGTTTCGGGCAGCAATACGTTTCGGTTTTTCGATTCGAGCCATCGCAGTTCAACTGCACGACGTCATTACTCAGGCCAATACTATGATATTTACAATTCGGCCATCCTTATGAACCAAGATGGCGTTAAAGATATATATCGAAAATCGAAATTGGTACCCGGCGTCGAAAAAATGCCCTATCCCAGCCTGTTTTCATTTCTTGAATACTTTACCATCGACCTTGGCGGCATAAGCGGAAGTTTAGGTAGCGACTCTATGCCTAGAGTTTTTTATTCGAAAAAAAATATAGGCACCGCTCCACTTATTTGCTACGAATCGATTTTTGGCGAATATGTCTCCCAATTTGTTAAAAAAGGGTCCAATATAATTTTAGTTCTAACCAACGACGGGTGGTGGGGAAACACGCCTGGCCACAAACATCACTTGTTGTATGCCAGATTGCGTGCCATCGAAAACCGTAGAGATGTTATACGTTGTACCAATACGGGCGTAAGCTGCCTGATTGATAAACAAGGAAATATTTATGGCGAATCGGCATGGTGGCAAGCTGCAACCCTAACGTATACCGCATACCCAAGCAACGAACTAACCTTTTATACCCGCCATGGCGATTATATAGGATTAGGGGCTGCCTGGCTTTTTAGTTTAGTTTTAATACTCACTTTTGGAGGAAAACGCATTGAGAGAAAAATTTTTTCTTAAATTTACCGTTCTATCATTCTATGCATAAAAGATTCCTCCTATTTCTGCTCGTGTTTTTATGCTCAGGTTTCCTTTTTGCTCAAAAAACCAAATACAACGGCGTAGGGCGTTGGCGAACTCATTTTCCTTATAAGGACGTTAAACAAATACAAGAGGTAGGCGACTTCATCTATGTATTGCCCGAAAAAGGATTCTTCACCTTTCATCAGCCAAGTGGCGAAATAAATGTATACTCCAAAGTAAATGGATTTAGCGATATTGATATTTCCATTATGCGCTACATCGAACCTTTAAATAAAATTGTATTTGTTTACGCTTCAGGAAATATTGACATTTTAGACCTTAAAACCAATACCATACAAAACCTTCCCGATATACTGCGCAAGGCTATATTAGGAGAAAAAAACTTCTACGATTTACAATATTTTGACGACAAAGCTTATTTATCAAGTAGTTTCGGAATCATAAAAATAGATTTAGTTAAATTAGAAATTAGCGATTCTTATCAAAATATTGGGCCAAATGGTGCCGTGGTTCCGGTATATTCAACCATGCGTTATAAGGATTATTTATATGCCGGAACTTCTAAAGGAATTATTCGAGCCAATGCTACGGTCGGAAATTTAAGCGACTATCGATATTGGCAAAATGTTCGTTCGGGATTTGAAAGCAAATTGCTGCGTGTGTTCGATGATAAATTATATGGCGTCAACGATTCTATATATGAATCGTACGACGACAATATGAATAACATATGGCAAAATGTTAGAGGAAAAACCAAACGAAATTGCGTTAGCCTCGAGGTTTGTCATAATAAATTAGTTGAAGCCCATTGGGGTGGATTTTTAATTTCGAAACCAGGCGGAAGTTTGGATAGCATTCGTGAAAATACTATTTCCTACGGCCTATTAGACAAAGGAAATATAATGTGGACGGGAGGTGTGGGATTAGGATTTTTCAATATCAAACCCTCGGGTTCGTATGGTTATTTTGGCATAAATGGCCCTAATGGCGTTTCCACAAATAGCATTGTAGGTTGGCAAGATGAGGTATGGGTAAGCAGTGGAGGACCCACTTTTTCATTTGGCCCTACTTTTAATGGTTCGGGATATTATCATTTTAAAGAAAACCAATGGATCAATCGGCCCTCAGTTCCATCAAGGCTTGCTTCTATGTTCGATTTTACCAGTATCGCCATCAATAAATCGTCGGGCGAAACGTGGTTGGGCAGCCATGGGTCTGGCGTTGCTCGGATTCAAAACGGGCAATTTATCGAACGCTTTGATACCGGTAATAGCACCTTGCGCAAGCAGGCTGGATTGTTTACCATTGTTTCGGGATTGGCCTTAGATAGCAAAGGAAATTTATGGGTATCAAATTACGATACCGATAGCTGTGTTTCGCAGCGCACAAACGCTGGACAATGGAAAGCCTATAGACTTTCGACCAAAGCGGTTGGCGAAATGGTTATTGATGATTTAGATCAAAAATGGATGGCTACCCCAAGAATAGGCAGCTCAGGATTAGCTATTTTCAAAGAAGCCTCCTCGGGCAATCCACAACAAGAAAGAATATTAATGAAGGGTAAGGGTGCAGGCGATTTGCCTTCGAATGGTGTGAATGCTTTAGTTA
>CAMDXE010000195.1 GCA_945878925.1 Chitinophaga pinensis | reverse complement strand
TGGATCGCAATAGTTCGCCTTATGTCCTTTTTTGACGGTTCTGTCGCATTAATTATTTTGCTTTGGCCACTAGTGTCCCGTTAATTTATTTTCAATCTTCGTAATGCCCAATAAAAACACACCTTGACGACGAAAATACGTTTTTTGATGTGGATTTTTTAAAAATATATTTATGTACCAGTTCATGAACCTAGGATAGACAGTTTTTTCGCAATTAATGTCCTTGGTGCCTAATCATGAATTCGACAAAAATAGGGCTCGGCATAATGGCGATGATTGGATTAATGAATTGGCTCCATTGCTCTAACTCTCTAACCTTTGCCAGAGAAAAATAATTAATGCGACAGAACCACACTCGTCATTCGTAAACACAATGTAACTATGTCCTTGTTGCACAAATGGAATAAGTAATTTGATTTGAACGGCGACATATAAGTTTTTTTCTACTCTCAATTTTATGTAAATAAATTAACCACTATGAATGGTTTATATTTTTTTTTAATTAGGTTCGTTTTATGAAAAAATTATATATTATGGTGTTATGTTCATTTTTCTCATCCTCCAAGGGGTTTGGACAAACATCCACAAATGGTGGAATTTATGTTACAGCAGATTTAGTTGCAGCACGTGGAGACATTAGTGGACTGTGGACATGGTCAGAAGCCAATATCATTTGCAATGAATTGGTAGATAATGATTTTAGTGATTGGCGGTTACCATCAAAAGAAGAATTAAATTTTCTGTATGGATTGCATAGCCACGGAAGTGGTAATTTTAAAGGGATGGCTTATTGGAGTTCTACTGATGTCTCGAGTGGCTACAAGGCAACTCAATTTTTTCATAATGGCAACGCCAGCTCTGGGAGTTTGGGTGGTAAGTACAGTGTGCGCTGTGTGCGAAATGCATCAAAATCCGCAGCACCCACGGTTACATCAACCCCTCCCGCAAACAGTTCTTTAAAAACCAGAGAATCAGAAATTCTTTACCTTTTGATAAACAAAGATGTTGCAAAAGCGGGATTAAATGCCTGGAGTCATTACCAGACATATGGTAAAAATGAGGGAAGGGTCTGGCCTAATTTAACAAAAACTAATACTCCTGTCAACAATAAAACAAATGCCCAATTATACCTTTTAATAAACAAAGATGTTGCAAAAGCGGGATTAAATGCCTGGAATCATTACCAGGTATATGGCAAAAATGAGGGCAGAATTTGGCCAAATTTGATAATTGTTTCAGACAATAATCCCACGAATTGCGGTATTTCATCTGCTATGTATCTTTTACTCAATAACGATGTTGCGGAAGCGGGATTAAATGCCTGGAGTCATTACCAGAGTTATGGCAAAAATGAGGGCAGAATCTGGCCGGGATGTTCAAGCACTTTCTAATTCATTTAACGCACGGTTTAATTATTTATATCCTTATACTATGAAAAAAGCACTTTTAATATTGTTAACGCTTTTAACGCTAACAAATGTGATGTATTCTCAACTATCTCAGAGGACCTCTTACGAATATTCAATAGAAGATAGGGATAATCTGGGAGTAGAAGTAAAATCTTACACGCAAACTACCTACCGGTCTTATTCGGGGGGAGCGGAATCGCATGCATGGACAGAACATTGCCATATTGAATCTTATAAATTTGATGACAAGGGCAAAAGACTTTCGTGGACAACAAAATACGAGAACGGCAAAAAAGACAGTGTAACTTACACTTATGACAATAAGGGAAATATAATTAAACGGGCAGAATATGATAACGGTAACTTAAACTCCCATGAAATTTATAAATACATTTACGACAACAATGGGAATAAAATTGAATTTGTTAGTCATTATTGGCAAGGTAACTTAACCGATAAAACTTATAAATACATTTACGACAATAATGGGAATAAAATTGAAAGTGTTAGTTATAAGAACGGTAACTTAACCTCCCATTCCCATGAAATTTATAAATACATTTACGACAATAATGGGAATATAATGGAAGGCCGTAAACGTAAATTCTTGAAGGAAGATACAGGCTTGCTGCTGGATGATAAGGAGCTTTGCAAATATGATGATAAGGGCAATCAAATCGAAGTAAAAAGGTACTTGATGGGCGGAGATTTGTGGTTTTGGGAAACTTTTATATACCAATATGACCAATACGGCAATTGGATAAAAAAAACAGTCAGCAATAAAGTAAATCATGGAGGATTTATAACGACAATTTGGAAAATTCGTGAATATGAATATTATCCCGAAAACTCCTCAATTAATATTGAGAATGGTGTAGAAGAAAAAATCGCTAATAACGATGTGTTTGTTTTTTGCGAACAAAAAAATGAAAAACCTGTCCTCGATTTGAAAGGGAGAATGTATTATTATGTTGTTCGCGAAAATAAATTTGAACTTTATTTAGGTAAAACATTTTCAGATGCGGTGGCAGCCGGAAAGTGGGAAGGTAGCAGCAATTTTACGATTATTGAAAATGGCATTATTTTAGAAGGTAGAAATCGTAATGTGCAATATAATTTTGATGAAAAAGGAAATTTAAAAGGCGAGAAAATAATGGGTGTGGGTATGATGTTTAAAAAAGCTAATGAGAAATTTATTCCAAAAATAGAAATTAAAGCACCCACTGTTGTAGGGTCAGATTTGAGAGGCGGACATTTTAGATTAGAACAACTAAATAATGCGTTTGTTTCGGTGGACGATAGTGGAGAACCAATTGGTATATATGGTCAATTCATGTACCTCCTGATAAAAAATTTAGATGGTAACGAAGCATGTGGAACAGGTAAAGTGCTATTTTTTCTTGGTTCTTCATGGCAACAAGCACTAAAAAATGGAATCCAAAAAGAAGGTAGCCTCAAGGAAATTAATGAATATAAGAATTTTTTATCGTACTCATGGAATGAGGAGCCCAATAAAATCATAACACTTGAATGGGCGGGGAATGGTAATTTTAAATCTGAAAATTGTCTGTCGAATTGTGCCATTTTTAAAAAATTAGCTCTCACTAACAAAACTCTAATTACGGTTAAAAACTACGTTATTCCCTATTCTTTGGAATAGTTTAGTCAAATCACCATTTCAGTGGAATAATCGGACAAATTGGCCCATCTGTAGAGGCGAATTAGTGATGCTGACTTAGGCTGGTAACATTGGGTGATTTTGGATGAGAGTAGTTCCGACGGAGATGAGTCAGTTTGCAGCGACGAATGGGTTTGTCTTCAGTGTTTTTTTCAAATTATTCATCAATCTAACAAATAAACCCATAATTTCGTCTAATGAAAAAATTCTACTTACTACTAATTTGTTGGTTTTGTTTTGCCCAAATTGGGTTCGGGCAGACAAACTTTGAGAGTGAATCTGATGTACTTAATTATCTCGAGGGTAAAACATTTTACAGCACGGACCAAACGGTTAA
>CAMDXE010000194.1 GCA_945878925.1 Chitinophaga pinensis | reverse complement strand
CCGTGGTTTGATCGTACATACTGTAAATTCCAAAGATGAACTGCTCCGCAATTTCAAGACTAGACAAGCCATTCACAACCTGTCAGGCAAACGAGAAATTACGGTTGTAAACATTCAGAAATTCAAAGACGATACCGATGTGCTGAAAGCGAATGATTACGACATCAGCAGCCAACGCATTTATTTTTTGGATGAAGTACACCGCAGTTATAACCCTACTGGTAGTTTCTTAGCCAACCTTTTTAATTCGGACAGAAACGCCATTTTGATTGGCTTAACAGGAACTCCTTTAATTGGAAACGACAGAACATCTCGCCAAACTTTTGGTGATTACATTCACAAATATTACTACAACGCTTCTATTGCTGACGGCTACACCTTAAAACTTATTCGTGAGGATATTGAAACCACTTACAAGTTTCAATTGAAAGAAGCCTTAAAAGAAGTTGAAATACTAAAAGGCAATGCCGATAAACGGGTGATTTATGCTCATGCAAAATTTGCTGAGCCAATGCTTGATTATATTGTTCAGGACTTTATCAAAAGTAGAATTCGTTTTGGCGACCACTCTGTTGGCGCCATGGTGGTTTGCGACAGTGCCGAGCAAGCCCGTAAACTATTTGAAATTTTTGTCAGCAAGTACAATCCCACACAAAAAACGGTTGAAACAGTTGAACCTTATATGATGGCTGCCGAACCTGTTGCGGAATATGGAATGTATAAAGTCGACCAAAGCAAAAATCTGGTTGCCTCGTTGATATTAGATGGTGTGGGTTCAAAAGATGATCGCAAAGATGAAGTTGATGATTTCAAAGATGGCAAGATTGATATTCTATTTGTTTATATGATGTTGCTGACTGGTTTTGATGCCAAGCGATTGAAGAAATTATACATTGGCAGGGTAATTAAAAATCATAACCTGTTACAAACACTCACAAGAGTAAACCGACCTTACAAGAAATTCCGTTACGGCTATGTTGTAGATTTTGCCGACATCACCAAAGAGTTTGATGCTACAAACAAAGCCTACTTTGACGAATTGCAGTCAGAATTGGGTGGTGAAATGCAATACTATTCCAACCTCTTTAAATCAAAAGAAGAGATTGAAGAAGAAATCAAAATCATTAAGGAAAAATTGTTTCATTATGATTTGAAAAATGCTGAAGTATTTTCCCAACAAATCAGCCAGATTGAAGACCGCAAGCAAGTATTAGAAATTAAGAAAGCTTTAGAAATTGCCAAAAACATTTACAACCTCATTCGCTTAGAAGGACATTTTGATTTACTAGAGAAAGTCGATTTCAAAAAACTGAATCAACTTTATAATGAAGCAGCACGCCATTTGGATTTACTGAACCTGAAAGCCAACATTGAAAACAATGTGGACACGACCAATTTGCTGAATGTAGCTTTGGAAAATGTACTGTTCATGTTCCGTAAAATTTCGGAAGAAGAAATGGTAATTGCCGACCAGTTAAAAGATATGCTTCGCAAAACACGTGAGGCATTGGGCGGTAACTTCGACCAAAACGACCCGCAGTTTGTGAATTTATATGACGAGTTGAAACGCTTGTTCGACAAAAAGAATTTGGACGAAATAACGCAGGAAGATATGCGAAACAACATTGGTTCGTTGCAACAGATTTATGACCAAGTTACCGAACTAAACCGCAAGAACAATTTGCTAAAAGCAAAATATGAGAACGATGCCAAGTATGCCCGAATGCACAAACGTATTTTAGAGAAAGGCAATATCTCCAAACGTGAAAGCGAAATTTGCGACACACTGTTGGACATTAAGAAACAGATAGATGATAAGGTTTTGATTAATACCCAAATGCTAAACAACGAAGCTTACTTCCAAGGGCAGCTAATGACCATGGTGTTTAACAGTTTTGGAAAAAACAAAATTGAACTCGACCCCGAATCAGCGAAATACATCAACACCTGTTTAGTAAAAGAATATATGAACGAATATCACGGAAAATACGCAGCATGATAACACAAGATTTTACGGCACAAACAAAAGAGCTGATTGATAACCTGAAAGGTGTTTGTACCTCTTACGGATTAGGAAACGATGGCAATGAATTTAAAATCATTACCCAAGTGTTTCTGTATAAATTCATGAACGATAAATTCGGCTATGAAGTAAAACAATTAGAACCCAAACTGGCAACGGCTGAAAGTTGGGAAAAGGAAATAGCCCAATACAGCGACAAACAATACGAAATGTTATTGCTAAGCATGAACCCAGACAGTGCCAAACTGAAAAGAGAACATTTTCTTTCTAACCTTTACAACAAACAAGACAAAGAAGAATTTGCAAAGTTTTTTGACGATACCTTGCGTGACATTGCTATTTTCAACAACGATATTTTCTCGGTAAAAACTGGCACAGGTGCCAAGATTGTTTTGTTTGATGAAATAAGCAATTACATTACCGACAGCAGCCAACGTGATAATTTCTGCAAAGCCATCATCAATCAGTTGGTGAATTTTAGTTTCGAGAAAATCTTCAATCAGAAATTCGATTTCTTCTCTACCATTTTTGAATACCTCATAAAAGATTACAACAAAGATGGCGGCGGTAAGTATGCCGAGTATTACACACCACATGCGGTTTCAAAAATCATGGCTTCTATCTTAGTAGATAAGCCCGTGACCAATGTAACCTGTTACGACCCATCGGCAGGTTCGGGTACCTTGTTAATGAATTTGGCACATGCCATTGGCGAAGACCGCTGTACCATTTACTCGCAGGATATTTCGCAGAAATCGAGCAGTATGTTGCGATTGAATTTGATATTGAACAACCTCGTGCACTCTATTCAAAACATTATACAAGGCAATACCATCAAAACGCCTTTCCACAAAGTAGGCGATAAGTTGATGAGCTTTGATTACATCGTTTCCAACCCGCCGTTTAAGTTAGACTTTAGCGATTATGTAGCCGATTTGGATACCAAGCAAAACAACGAACGCTTTTTTGCAGGCTTTCCCAACATACCCAAGAAGGACAAAGACAAAATGGCTATTTATCCTTTGTTTATTCAGCACATTATTTTTTCACTGTCTGCAAAAGGTAGGGCTGCTATTGTAGTACCAACGGGTTTTATTACGGCACAAAGTGGCATTGAAAAGAAAATACGGGAACGCTTGGTAGAACAAAAAATGCTACGGGGTGTGGTAAGTATGCCAAGCAATATTTTTGCCACCACAGGAACCAACGTATCAATTTTGTTTTTGGACAAAGCCAATACCAAAGGCGATATTGTATTGATGGATGCTTCTAAACTGGGCACTACCGTAAAAGAAGGCAAGAACCAAAAGACTTTGCTCTCCGATACCGAAGAACAATTGATTATTGAAACTTTTAATAAACACGAAGCCAAAGAAGATTTTACGGTAGTAGTTTCTTATGAACAAATAAAAGAAAAGAATTACAGTTTGAGTGCTGGGCA
>CAMDXE010000193.1 GCA_945878925.1 Chitinophaga pinensis | reverse complement strand
ACAAGTCCATTGTATAAGATTAAATTATTTAAAATTTTAAAGGTGTCTTGTGCTGCTATTTCTATATAATTGCCGCCATCTTTATTAATTGTTAAATTATAAAAGGTTTCGGTTCCTACAGCCGTCGAGCAAATGGTTGATGTGGTATGAGTTCCTACAAAAGTGACGGTTCCGCTGTTATGGTTAAAGGTGGCAGTTGATGCACGGTTCCATTCGGCCGAACAACTCATGGTGCCAGAAGTGGCATTGAAGGTGCCTCCATTTAATATAAAATTACCACCGATAGTAACCGTAGCAGTATTTGAGGTGAAAGTGCCCGTGCCTAGGGTAAATAAGGAATAGGTTTGAAAAGTGGACGCTCCGCTAATGGTAAAGGTGGAAGTGGCTTGTCCATCCGTTTGATAAAAATGCCTTCCTTTTAAGGTTCCTGTTCCCGCTACCGTAAAGGTAGTGCTGGTGCCCACTGGGCCATAAATGTAGGTGTCGTAGTTATAGGCATAAAATACATCAACAATATAACCGCTAAGCTGGAGCGTTCCGGCAAGTAAATAAAGGTCTTCATTCGATCCGTTTAGCGTTAGGTTTGAAAGAAGGGTTACTGTACCTGAGCGTTTTTTAATGATTATATCTGCATTAAAGAGCGCTGAAGCACTGGTTAAATCAAAATTTTGATCGTTTGTATTGCTAAAAAATAAAGGCTCGTTACCTCCATCCCAATTGCTGCTCACCGTAACATTTCCTTCAACCCTTAATGCTCCTGCTGTAGAGGCATAATTCACAAGTCCATTGTATAAGATTAAATTATTTAAAATTTTAAAGGTGTCTTGTGCTGCTATTTCTATATAATTGCCGCCATCTTTATTAATTGTTAAATTATAAAAGGTTTCGGTTCCTACGGCCGTCGAGCAAATGGTTGATGTGGTATGAGTTCCTACAAAAGTGACGGTTCCGCTGTTATGATTAAAGGTGGCAGTTGATGCACGGTTCCATTCGGCCGCACAACTCATGGTGCCAGAAGTGGCATTGAACGTGCCTCCATTTAAAATAAAATTTCCACTAATGGTAACCGTAGCAGTATTAGAGGTGAAAGTGCCCGTGCCTAAGGTAAATAAGGAATAGGTTTGAAAAGTGGATGCTCCGCTAATTGTAAATGTGGAGGTTGATGTTCCTCCAGTTTGATAAAAATGCCTTCCTTTTAAGGTCCCGGTTCCAGCCACCGTAAAGGTAGTATTGGTTCCTGTCGGGCCATAAATGTAGGTGTCGTAGTTAGAGGCATAAAATACATCGACAGTATATCCGCTAAGTTGGAGCGTTCCGGAAAGTAAATAAAGGTCTTCATTCGATCCATCCAAGGTAAGGTTGGATGCCAAGGTTACGGTGCCCGATGTTTTGTCAATGGTGATGTCGGCATTAAATCTTAAAGTAGCGCCTGTTAAATCAAAGGTTTGAGCAGAAGCTCCCGTAAAGTTCAAGGGTTGATTTCCCCCATCATAATAAGCACTTACGGTTACATTCCCTTGGGCTTCGAAATAGCCTGGAGTTGAATAATAGGATGCTAAACCGTCGTATAGGGTAAGTGTTCCTAATGTCTTAAGGATATCTCCAGAGCTAATGGTTAGGGTGTTGCCTGTTGTTAAATTAATATATAAATTATTAAAGGTTTCAGTGAGGTAAATGTTCATATCATTTGAAGACCCTTGATAATAAACGGTTCCACTGTTGTGATTAAAGGTGCCTGCAGATTGCGATTTGGTCCATGCCCCTGATATATAAAAGGTGCCACTAGTGGACGTAAAAGTGCCGGAAGTTTGGGTAAATCCGTTGCCAATTGTGATGCTTGAATTTCCCCCGGTAAAGGTGCCAGCGGCTTGACTAAAAAGACTAGATGTGGTTATGGTAGTCCCGGTATTTTGAGTAATGGTTCCTGAATATCCAGATGCTATAGTAAAGGAGGTAACGCTAACGTTGGCATCGAGGGCACAACTTACAACGCTCGATCCGTTAAAAGTTACCGCATCTGAAGTGCCGGGAACAGATTGCCCGCCAGCCCCTCCTGAGGTGGCCGACCAATTGGCCGTATTGTTCCAACTTGTGTTTCCCGACGATACCCAAAACCTTGATAGGCCTTGTGATTCGAAATAAATAACGATAAAAGACAGAAGTACGATAGCCTTCTTAAAATTTTGATGAATGTAATTAGTTGTCATAATTGTCATAAATTTAATTTTAGCTTATTTTAGGTTAGTCATTATATTAATAGAAAAAAGTGTTCCAAAAACTTAAATACATTAGAATCAATATATTGTATTTTATTGAATAGAATAAATTTCCCAATATGAATCATTTATTCTCATTATTGGGGGATGGTTTTGGGAGTTTTGGCTAAATAAACGATGTTGAGCACCTGTAAATACAGGTGTTTATCGTTTAAGAACTAATTTTTTCGATATTGATTTTAATGGAAAGCTTAATTTTCCTTAGTTTGCAATGGTTGCTAGCAGTTTTGTTAAGAACTGTTTGGCCCATTTTTCGCCCTCTGGCATGGTTTCGTAATGCTGCTGGGTCATAACTACCACAAGATCGAGTTTGGGAAATACAAAAATCTTTTGAAGCCCAAATCCGGAGGCAAAAAAGCCAAAATGGTTGTTTAGGCTAATACGCTGCCAGTGGTATCCATAATCTGAATTAGAATGATGCGCTTGAGTAGATTGTTTAATCCACCTCTGACTCACAATTTGTTTTCCATTCCATTTTCCTTGGTTAAGATACAGCTGCCCCAATTTACATAAATCTCTCGATCGCATGCGCAATCCAGAACCTGTATTCGTTAATTAGGCAAATGGTTTTTGATAATGGATATGGCCGGGAGGTTTTGCACCTGGCAATTCGCCGTTTTGAGTTTTTGTCCAAAATTCGCTCTGTTTATCCCATTCATAATTTGTAATGTTTAAAGGTGTAAACAGATGTTTTTGTGCATATTCATTGGCTTGTACCTTGCATGCCTTTTTTATAATTGGTGCCAAAAGCATGCTATTGCCGGATGAATAATTAAATACCTTTCCGGCAACATTGGTATGAGGCTGATCTAATACAAAAGCAATCCAATCGCTTGAATAGGCCAATTGAAAGCCCGACGATTTTGGCCCACCTAATTCAATCCATTCCAATCCACTGGTCATGCTTAGTAAATGCTCGATAGTGATATGGCCCTTGGAAGAATTTTTATCCTGAATGTAGTTGGGGAAATAGGCGTAGATACTGTCTTTTTCCGAAAGTAAACCTTGGTTGGCCGCAATGCCTATAAGTGTGGATGAGATGACTTTGGTTATGGACCAAATTTTATGAAGACTATCGGGCGAGTATCCGTTAAAATATTCGTCTACAATCAGTTTTCCATGCCTTGCAATTGTTAAACTGTTAATTTTGGGATTTTCATCGGATACCGCACTTATTAATTTTTCGAGCGCTGGTACATTTAACCCTTCCTTATTTGGTTCGGCAATTGCCCAACTGTCGGCCAAGACA
>CAMDXE010000192.1 GCA_945878925.1 Chitinophaga pinensis | reverse complement strand
GGCATACAACACTTCCGATAGTACAAAAATTTATTACCAAAAAGATTTAAAACGCGTAATTTTATATTCGAATCGATTAGGAAAGGAAGTTTATGATACCACCAAAAGTTACGTCTATTACAATAATCCAAATAATTTGAAACCGGTTTATAAAAACGATGGGTTTGTGGCTGTAAAAGGCGGCAGTTGGTGCCACAGCATATTTTATTTGCAACCTGAGGTTTCTTTATTTTGCAAGTCTACTGAACAACACAGTTATATTGGATTTAGGCCAGTAATGACTTTAGTTAAACGGCAATATTGATAGTTAGGATATTTATTGCTCAGAAAATAAAGTAATAGAGCTATTACTTAGCCAACATTTTTAGGAGAGTAAAAGCGGCTTCTTCGCCTTTATTGCCATGTTTTCCTCCGGCACGGTCTTCGGCTTGCTGCAAGGTATTTGTGGTTAAAACCCCAAAAATTATGGGTTTGTTAAATTTCAACCCTAGGTCCATAATACCTTGTGCTGTAGCTTGGCAAATATAATCGAAGTGGGGTGTTTCGCCTTCTATGACACATCCTAAACAAATAACGCCTTCGATTTTTGGATTTTGTGCAAGTTTTTGAGCCGCTAAAGGAAGTTCAAAGGTGCCGGGAACGTTTATAATTTCAATATTATCAAGCGAAATATTTGCCTTTTGTAGAAGCGCAAGCGCTCCATCAAATAATTTTGAAGTAATTGTATTATTCCACTCCGCGCAAACAATACCAACCTTTAGCAATTTGCCATCGGGTAATGGCGACGAAAAATTGGACAAATTGTTGTTCGACGACGACATGCTTAATCAGGCGATTGACCTAATTGTGCCATTGCCCTAGCAATGTATTTATTTGAGAGTTGGGCTTGTTGCGATTCTTTGTATTTGGTGCGTATCAACTTATAGGCTTTAACCGCTCCTTCGTAATCTTTAACGGCTTCGAAGTGTTGGCCAGCTTTAAGTAGCATCATTGGCGATGTAAAAATGTTTTCGCGTATGGTAGCGGCTGTCATGTAAATACCAGCAGCTTTAGCAGTTTCGCCCAATTCGGAATGGCAATCGGCCTGAAGTCCTAAAATTAATGCAGCCATTATTTCATCATCAAACTCTACCTCATTCAAATATTCTAAAGCATTGGTGAAATCTTTTTTGCTCATAAAAGCTCTGCCTGCATAAAACTTTGCCAAGTTGCCGGCTTTGGTATTGCCATATTCGTCGGCTACATCTACAGCCGAGGGATATTTGCCATCGCCTTTTAAAACTTGATTCATCGAATCTTTTTCAAAATACCTTTCGGCCATAAATAATTCGCCTGCAGCAGCCAATTCCTGTTGTGGGAGATACATTTTTAAGTAGTAAATACATCCGGCTACGGCCACCAAAGAGCCAACTAAAATCATGTTGGCATTACGGCGATTTTGTTCGTACCATTCGGCAATTTGATTAATTTTAAACGTTTCTTGCCAATTAAATTTCTTATTTTCTGTTGTCATTTTATTCTATTATAAATGGGTATTCTTCTTGATAAATGTTGGTATATAATGCGTCTGGACTTGGATATTCTGAATTTTCGGCAAATTCAACCGAATCTATTACCAAAGCTTCTGTATCGGTTTCTATTTGCTCTAATTGCTGTGCTGTGGCCCACTTATTGGTAAGTATCGTTTGCCTTACATTTTCAATGGGGTCTTGCAATTTGTAATCTTCTAATTCTTCTTTGGTTCGATATTTGGCAGGATCGCTCATGCTATGGCCTCGATATCGGTATGTTTTAATTTCAAGAAAGGTAGGACCATTGCCTCCTCTTGCTCTTTCGGCAGCCTCCGAAATGGCAGCGTGCACGGTTTCACATTTCATACCATCTACCTGAAACGAAGGCATATCGTAGCCCAATCCAATCTTATACAATTCAAGCATATTGGTGGTTCGGGTCACGGAAGTGCCCATGGCATATTCATTATTTTCGCAAACAAAGATAACCGGAAGTTTCCAAAGCATGGCCATGTTAAAGGTTTCGTGAAGTGCACCTTGGCGTGCAGCGCCGTCCCCAAAATAACATACACATAAATTTTTAGTTCCTAAATACTGTTCGGCAAGCGCGATACCTGCCCCTAATGGTATTTGGCCTCCTACAATGCCGTGTCCTCCAAAGAAGTTATGCTCTTTGCTGAACATATGCATGCTTCCGCCTTTTCCTCCACTGCAACCTGTAACTTTTCCAAATAGTTCGGCCATAACCTGGTTGGCACTTATGCCGCATGCAAGAGCATGTGCATGATCGCGATAGGCTGTAATAAGGCTGTCGTCTTTAGTGATGGCGCTCATTGTGCCAGCCACTACAGCTTCTTGGCCAATGTATAAATGACAAAAGCCTCGGATTTTTTGCTGCCCATAAAGTTGCGCACACTTCTCCTCGAACTTCCGCATTAGCGTCATTTCTTTAAACCATTTTATATAGGTGTCTTTACTAAAGGTTAATTTTGCCATCAAATAATTTAAGCAAGCCGCAAAAATATACATTTAACTAAAATTTGTCCATTGTTTTTAAAAAACATTTCTATAACTCATTTTAAAAGCCACGCCGAAATGCAAATGCAGATGGGGCAACGGATTAGCTGCATAACGGGCAGCAACGGTGTAGGAAAAACGAATCTTTTAGACTCGATTTATTGTATTCTCAACGGCAAAAGCTACTTTCAAATGGCAGATTCACTCTGCATAATGCAAAATGAAGCTTACTATATTCTCAAAGGAAATTTGGAAGAGGATGATAAACTGACCACCAAATTAATGGTTTCGTTTCAAACAGGAAAACGAAAAGCTATACTCATAAACGATAAACCAATTTCGAAATTGGGCGAATTTTTCGGGAAATACCCTTGTGTGGTTATTGCCCCCAATGATGTTGAAATTGTATTGGGAGAAAGCGAGCAACGCCGTCGATTTTTTGATTACATGCTCTCGGTGGTTGATACCGATTATTTAAAGCACCTTACATCCTATACCAAGGTATTGGAATTAAGAAATAAACAACTGAAATTGTTTATTGAAAGTAATTCTTTCGATAAGGATTTATTGGATTTTTACGACCAACACTTAAAAACCCACGGCACTTATATTTTTGAAACCAGGCGCCAAACTATGCAATTATTCGAAACGTTGTTTAATCGGGCTTATGCCGAAATTTCTACAGGCACCGAGATTCCTGTATTTAAATATATTAGCCAATTGCAATCTAGCGAATTTATAAAAGGTTTGGGCTTGCAGCTGGCTAAGGATAGGATTTTGGGGCGCACCAATTTTGGAACCCATCGCGACGATTGGTCCTTTGAATTGAATGATATGGCCTTAAAAAAAACAGGTTCTCAGGGGCAAATTAAATCCTTTTTAATAGCCTTAAAATTGGCGATGTATAATTTTATTTTCGAAAAAAGAAAGCTTAAACCCCTGCTTTTGTTGGATGATATATTCGAAAAAATCGACCATTCACGAATGAGCCAATTGGTTGAAATAATCTCAAAAC
>CAMDXE010000191.1 GCA_945878925.1 Chitinophaga pinensis | reverse complement strand
GCCTATTTAAATAGTATTATTGCCTAATCTTAGTTTTAAATCATGCCTTTGTCCGTAACCCGAAAAGCACATTTTAACGCCGCGCATCGCTTGTATAATGCGGCTTGGAGCGAGCAAAAAAATAAAGATGTTTTTGGCTTATGCAGTTTACCAAATTATCATGGTCACAATTACGAAATGGATGTTACCATAACTGGAGAAATCGACCCTGAATCGGGTTTTGTTATCGATTTAAAATATTTAAAACAAATTATCAAAGAAACCATTGAAGAAAAATTTGATCATAAAAATTTGAATCTCGACACAGATGAGTTTAAAAACCTTAATCCTACGGCTGAGAATATTGCCAGAGTCATTTGGAATTTATTAAGGCCTAAACTCAACGCTGACCATTTATTAAAAATAACCCTTTACGAAACGGAACGTAATTTTGTAAGCTATTCCGGATCATAATTAACAACTAACAACACCATGAATATTTCGACCCAAACTCCCTTGCGCAACGATGCCTTTGCCTTAGACGACAAAGAAAAAATAGCCCTAATATCAAAACACTTCGAAGAAATCATGAACATAATGGGCCTCGATTTGAACGACGACAGCCTTAAAAATACGCCAAACAGAGTGGCTAAAATGTTTATTAATGAAAATTTCAAGGGCCTAAACCCAGCAAATAAGCCTCATGTAACCCTTTTTGAAAATAAATACAATTACAAGCAAATGGTTATCGAAAAGGAAATATCGTTTTACAGCAATTGCGAACACCATTTTGTGCCGTTTTTTGGGCGCGCACATATCGGGTATATCTCGAGTGGATTGGTAGTTGGATTATCCAAATTGAACCGAATTGTCGATTATTATTCAAAGCGGCCTCAAGTTCAAGAACGCTTAACTATACAAATTGCCAACGAATTGATGGATGCGCTAAAAACAGATGATGTGGCGGTAGT
Organism: Chitinophaga pinensis; assembly: GCA_945878925.1. Taxonomy (GTDB): domain Bacteria; phylum Bacteroidota; class Bacteroidia; order NS11-12g; family UBA9320; genus JABWCE01. The sequence goes on along the minus strand of CAMDXE010000191.1, from coordinate 2,606 downwards.
AATGGAAGCCAAACACTTATGCGTATCGAGCCGTGGTATTAAAGACGATACAAGCCTTACCACAACCTCGGCTTTGTTCGGGCGATTTTTGGAAGCCAATACCCGAGCCGAATTTATAAGGCTTATTGGAAAATAAATCCTTCTGTTACTGACATAAAACAACACATAAAATACCAAATACTCCTTTCAAAAATTCAAGATAGTCACGTTCTAATTCAATAAAGCATCTAACCCATTAGATTATTAATCATAATGCGCTATTTAATTCTTTTAAGTATTTGTATTGCAAATTATGCTTTTGCTCAAAAACAAGACCTGAGCTATAGTACATCTAATTTGCCTGCTTTTTTGAATAAAAATGGAGACACTCTGCACAATGCTCTTATTGGCGGATTAAACCAACCTCAATTTCAGGCCGTCGACCTCAATAACGACGGTAAAAAAGATTTGGTCATTCACGACCGCACAGGGGGCGTATTTCTAACGTTTATCAACAATGGCAGCAAAGACCTATCAAAATACAGCTATCAACCTGCTTTCGAAAATTGTTTTCCAAAGGTAAAAAAAGGATGGATGCTGTTAACCGATTACGACCAAGATGGTCGCGAAGATTTATGGGCTTCCATCGATTTTAAAGTGGTGCTTTTTAAAAATATCACAAAAATTGGCGATCAACAGATCAAATTCGAACGCATCTCACCCTTTTTGAAAGCCTATAAATATTCTGGAAGCCCCGATCCTAAATTGGATACGGTAAATATAGCGTCCAATTTCAATAATATTCCAGCCATAGCTGATGTAGATGGCGATGGCGATGTTGATTTTTTTTCGTATCAAGCCAACGAAGGATGGCTATTGCTTTATCGCAACATGACCAAGGATTTTAATTTACCCCTTCACCCGCCCGTATTTGACCTTGCCGATTTATGTTGGGGGAATTTTAAAGATACTTCAGTTGCGGGAGTCAAAATATTTCCTTGTAATTATAAAACCTATCGTAAAAAGCATAGTGGAGGTTCAGCCTTGCTTTGGTTAGACAACGACAACGATGGCGATATGGACTTACTTTTAGGAAACGCAGATGCCAAAAATATTATTTTCTTAAAAAATGGTAAAAGCGATTTAGGTCTTAAGTTTGATAGCATCATAAGCTATAATGGACATTGGCCAAACCAAACAAACGCTGTAAATTTAAATTCGTTTCCTGCGGCTTTTATGATCGATGCCAATGATGATGGCGCAAAAGACATATTAGTGGCACCAAATGCGGTTGAATTTACCTCCCCTATTGAACAAACCAATCAGGTAAGGTTATATAAAAATACAGGAAGTGATTCTTTTCCTAATTTTATCCTCGAAACAAAACCCTATTTTACCAACGAAGTGGTCGATCATGGCGAATACACCGATCCAATTCTCTACGATATTGATATGGATTTGGACCTTGATTTAATTTTGGCTACCAACGGCGATTATGCCTTAACTTCAAATAAATCGTTTCGCCTGGTACTTTACCGGAATATAGGAACAATTAATACACCCATTTATCGATTAGAGAATGAAGATTTATGGCTACTTAGCAGCGATTCGATAGCGAATTTATCTTTGGCCATTGGCGATTTGAATGGCGATGCAAAACCCGATTTGGTAACTGGGAGCTTAAACGGCAGTTTGAATTTTTATAAAAATATTGGTTCGACAACAAATTGGGCGTTCTCGCCCCCTTTGCGCAATGCCTTCGGGATTAACGTTGGCGAAAAAAGTACGCCACAACTTATCGACTTAGATAAAGATGGTCGATTAGATTTAATCATTGGTGAAAAAGACGGAAATTTTAACTATTGCCATAATTCAGGAACTAAAACCATTCCTCAGTTTACCATTAGCGACGATACGCTTGGGAATTTCATTACAAATGAATTTGTCAGCGATTTATCGCCTCCAGCCTATTGGTTTATAGGCAACGCCTCGGGTGAAATTGCTGATTTGGATAAGGATGGCAATTTTGAAATGATTTTTGGAGGCGAAGAAGGAAGACTAAGATTCATTAAGTTCGACACATACAAGCAAGCAACGTTTATCGAAGACACCTTGATGTACTTCGATTCATCGCTAAACAAGTATTCGGTTTACGATTGCGGCACCAATAGCCACCCTTGTACAGGCGACCTTAACAACGATGGAATTTTAGACATTATTGTTGGAAACGACCGAGGGGGCCTTACCTTTTTGATGGGTCATCCCAAAACCATTGGAATAAAACCCTTGTTGAACCAAGCCGCACCTACTGTGTTTCCCAACCCCAATAATGGATCAACACTTAACATCACTAAAACTACAGCCGAATCATTTATTTTTTCAATTATCGATCTTCAAGGTCTAACCCTTTATTCGGAGGTTTCGGAATCGGGCATTTTATTGCATAAAATGAATTTGAAAAATATCCCAAACGGGATTTACATTTTAAAATCAAGCAGCACAGCTGGCGTTAATTATTATACTCGAATTCTGATTTTGGCTTTATAAGCCGGTTTATTGGCATATCGGCTGCAGGCAACTGTAGTGCGGCTTTCGGAGCCAATACACTTTGCCATAACACAAAAGTA
>CAMDXE010000190.1 GCA_945878925.1 Chitinophaga pinensis | reverse complement strand
ATCTCCGTTTTTTACTTGGTCTCCAACTTTTACATTCCATTTCACAATAACACCCTCTTCCATGGTGTCACTCATTTTTGGTAAGCGAATTAATTCAGCCATAATTTAAACTCCCGCAAAAGTATAAAAATTATGGGTCTATACTTTCAATTAAGTTTTTAATTGCCCAAGGAATAGGTCTGAACTCACTCTTGCCCATCCTTTGCCCAGTTTGCACCGTAATCCTCAAAAACTGAGTCCTACATTCTTAAATAATATTTAGGAGTTTATAGCAAGTGCGAAGCTTTCTAAAAAACCTATTTTTGCAATATGTTACAAGTAACATTTTTACGCGAAAATACTCAGGAAGCCATTGATCGATTAGCCATTCGCAATAGGAATGACAAAGCCATAATTAATGAAATTTTGGCCTTGGATGATAAGCGACGACAAAGCCAATTAGACCTTGATAATTTATTGGCCGAAGGAAATGTTATTTCGAAAGAAATCGGTGAACTTTTTAAATTGGGCAAGCCTAGCGAAGCGGCTAATTTAAAAACCCGAACAGCAGAAATAAAGGAGCAATCTAAAAAAATTGAGGAATCTTTATCGCGCATTGAAAACGACCTGAAAAATCTTTTGGTAACCTTGCCTAATACCCCTTCAATTAAGGTTCCCAAAGGAAAAACACCGGAGGATAATGAAATAATATTTAGCCATGGACAAGAACCTAAATTTGGTTTCGAAGCTTTGCCCCATTGGGATTTAGCCAAAAAATATGACTTAATCGATTTTGAGCTGGGTGTGAAAATTACAGGAGCCGGTTTTCCGGTTTACAAAGGAAAAGGGGCCCGATTGCAGCGCGCTTTAATTAACTTTTTTTTAGACCAAGCGCTACAAGAAGGATATACCGAAATTCAACCCCCAATTATGGTCAACGAAGATTCGGCATATGCTACCGGTCAGTTGCCCGATAAGGAAGGCCAAATGTATCATTCGACGGTTGACAATTTTTATTTAATCCCCACGGGAGAAGTCCCAATTACAAATATTTACCGCGATGTAATTCTTAAAGAAAGCGATTTTCCAATAAAAAATGTAGGATATACCCCATGTTTCAGGCGTGAAGCAGGAAGTTATGGCAAGGATGTTAGAGGTCTAAATCGCTTGCATCAATTTGATAAAGTAGAAATTATTCAACTGGCACACCCCGACAAATCGTATGAAGTGTTGGAGGATATGCAACAATACGTTCAAGGGTTATTACAAAAACTAGGATTGCAGTATAGAGTTTTAAAACTTTGCGGAGGCGATATGGGTTTTACGAGCGCCCTTACATACGATATGGAAGTGTATAGCGCAGCTCAACAAAAGTGGTTGGAGGTAAGTTCGGTTTCGAATTTTGAAGGTTTTCAAAGCAATAGGCTAAAACTTAGGTATAAGGATGAAAATGGTAAAATGCGATTGGCCCATACCTTAAATGGCAGTGCTTTGGCACTCCCGCGAATTGTTGCTGCCATTCTCGAAAATTATCAAGTGAATGATGGCATTGTTATGCCAAAGGTTTTGATCCCTTATCTGGGATTTGATAAAATTTAGGGATGCGTTTAAATAAAAAAAAGAATTGGGTTAAGTCTTTTACCTTTTATCAAAAATGGGTTAGGGGTGCTTTATTTATGATTTTAAGTTTTTTGGTTTTCGATGCCAATGCCCAATGGCAGCCGCCGTGTCAAGATACGATGCGGGGCAATATCTATTTTCAATGCAATGAGCCCTATTTTAGCCCAGTTTGTGGCTGTACAGATAAAACCTACAGAAACGAATGTGTGGCTTATAATGTATTTGGAGTAAATGTTATTAAAAATAGTGGAGTTTGCGAATTGCAAAAATTCGAATTTGATTTTTATCCAAATCCAGCCACTGAATCTCTAAATTTTGCATGCGAATTTTTTGGAATCTCTAACATGACGCTTCAAATATTTGACGCCTTTGGCAAGCTTATGTATTTTTCGCATCGGTCGAGCACCCACAGAGTGGATGAAATAATTGCAGTACACGGTTACCGTACAGGTTTATTTGTGGTTAATGTGATGAGTGGCAATACATTTAAATCAAAAAAACTAATTGTAAAATGAATTTAAAAGTTATTGATACAGGCAATTTTAAACTCGATGGCGGAGCCATGTTTGGAGTAGTACCAAAGGTAATTTGGCAAAATTTGAACCCAGCCGATGAAAATAATTTATGCAATTGGGCCATGCGATGCCTCCTGGTTGAAGATGGCAATCGTTTAATTTTAATTGATACCGGAATAGGAGGCAAACAAAGCGATAAGTTTTATAGTTATTATTATTTAAACGGCGATCAAAGTTTAGAAAAATCTCTACACAAAGCCGGCGTAGATTTTGGAGATATTACCGATGTATTATTAACCCATTTGCATTTTGACCATTGTGGAGGGGCGGTTAAATGGAATACCAAAAGAGATGCCTATGAATTGGCGTTTCCAAATGCAATATACTGGAGTCATCCCGAACATTGGAATCATGCACTTTATCCAAACGTAAGGGAAAAGCCTTCCTTTTTGGAAGAAAATATTTTACCAATTAGCCAGTCGGGGCAACTGAAATTTATCCCCGACGATTTAAAACTTTCGGATAATATTTCAATGCTTTTAGCCAATGGACATACCGAGAAAATGATGTGTCCGAAAATTAAAATTGGAGATAAAACCTTGGTTTATATGGCCGATATGATTCCTTCGGCCGCGCATATACCCGTAAATTATGTAATGGGATACGACATAAGGCCCCTGAAAGTAATGGAAGAAAAGGCTGCTTTTTTGAAAGAAGCTGTCGACAATAATTACCTTCTGTTTTTCGAACACGATAACGCCATCGAATGCGCCACCCTTGGATATACCGATAGAGGTATAAAAGCCATTCAAAAAGGAAAACTTTCCGATTTTATTTAAAAAATGCCTAGCGAACCTATCAACATAGATATTAAAGAACTTTTGTTTGATTCGCCACTACAAAAGGAATCGATTGCGCTTCGTTACAAGGTTTTAAGAGAGCCTTTGGGCCTTCAATTTGATGAAATGATCTTAGCCAATGAACAGGAAGAATATCATATTGCAGCTTTTTCAAAGGAGGAATTGGTCGGAATTTTACTCCTTAAACCTATGGAATATCATGGAGCTATTAAAATGAGACAAGTGGCTGTTAAGCAAATTTATCAGAGCATGGGTATTGGAAAAGCTATGGTCGTTTTTTCGGAGCATTTTGCTCAAAAAAATGGGTTCGACAAAATTGAATTAAACGCCAGGCAATCGGCTGTTCCGTTTTATAAACAACTTGGATATAAAACCGAAGGAGGTGTATTTGAAGAAGTTGGTATTCCTCATTTCAAAATGCTTAAAATTTTGATATCCGATTAATTGAATGCCATGCCTAAACATTCGGAACCACTTTATGGATTAGTGTTTTGTGGCGGACAAAGCTCGAGGATGGGACACGAGAAATACATGATCAACTATCATGGCTTACCACAAGGGTATTATTTTTATAAAATGCTCGCGCCTTTGTG
>CAMDXE010000189.1 GCA_945878925.1 Chitinophaga pinensis | reverse complement strand
TAAAATCCAATACAGGGTTATGCTTTCGAAATATAGAGGCAAAACTGTGTGCCAACAATGCCGGGGAGTACGCTTAAGAAAGGATGCCGAGTATATCAAATTATTGCACATCAATTCCCTTAGCTCAGACCTGAAATTCAAAGGAAAATATGCGTCGCTAAGCGATATTTTGCTGCTTACAGTTAAAGAGGCTTACCTTTATTTTAGTACCCTGCAATTGGCCGAAAGTAAGGCTAAAATCGCCTTGCGTTTAGGGGTCGAAATAAGCAACCGATTGCGGTATTTAATGGATGTAGGTTTGGGTTATCTGTCACTTAATCGTTTAAGTAATTCGTTGAGTGGCGGCGAATCGCAGCGAATTAATTTAGCCACATCACTAGGAAGCAGCCTTGTGGGAAGCACTTATATTTTAGATGAACCTAGTATTGGCCTTCATCCTCGCGACACCGAACGTTTGATTGGGGTACTCAAAAATTTGAGAAATATGGGAAATTCGGTAGTGGTTGTTGAGCATGATGAAGAAATGATGGCAGCCAGCGATCAATTAATAGATATTGGCCCATTGGCTGGCAGAAATGGTGGGCATGTGGTGTTTCAAGGGAAATTTGAAGCCATATACGAAAGCGATTCATTGACGGGGCAATATTTAACGGGGAAGGCCAAAATTGAAGTTCCAAGTTCGAGGCGATCATGGAGCAATTTTCTTCAAATTAAAGGAGCCAGGTTAAACAACCTTAAAAATTTTAGTGTAAAAATTCCATTAAATATTATTACCTGTGTCACAGGTGTTAGTGGAAGCGGAAAAACTTCCTTAGTAAAAGGCATTCTTTATCCAGCTATCCAAAAATCAATCGGTAGTTTTACAAGCATTCGCACCGGTGAATTTGACGGAATATCAGGCGATATCAAACAAATTAAGTCGGTTGAATTAATTGATCAAAATCCCATAGGAAAATCTACCCGAAGCAATCCTGTGACCTATGTAAAAGCATGGGACCATATTCGTGATTTATTTGCCGATCAAGCTTTATCCAAGCAAAAAGGATTCAAGCCACAGCATTACTCCTTTAACGTTGAAGGTGGCCGATGCGAGCAATGCAAGGGAGAAGGCGAAGAATTGGTGGAGATGCAATTTATGGCCGATCTACATCTAACTTGTGAATCGTGTAAAGGGCATCGTTTTAAAGATGAGGTGCTTGAAGTTACCTATCAATCAAAATCAATTTATGATGTATTGTGTCTTACAGTTGAGCAAGCCATGGAATTTTTTGAAGCCAAGCCAGCCATCATCCATAAACTTAAGCCCTTGTTCGACGTAGGTTTAGGCTATATAACCCTTGGCCAAAGCAGTGCCACCCTTAGCGGAGGCGAAGCTCAACGAGTTAAATTAGCCTCGTTTTTGGCCATGGGCAAAAACCCCGATCCAGTACTTTTTATTTTTGATGAACCCACAACTGGGCTTCATTTTAATGATATCAATAAACTCTTAGCCTCTTTTAACGCACTTATTGCGCAAGGGCATACATTGGTTATTATCGAGCATAATTTGGAAGTTATTAAATGCGCCGATTGGATATTGGATATTGGGCCTGATGGAGGGCAAGCGGGAGGTTATTTGTTATACGAAGGCGTACCCGAAGGCTTGATGGATTGCCCCGATAGCTTTACCGGAAAATACCTGAACCAAAAGTTAAAAGTTACCAAATAACCCTTCCCTTTTTAAGTTAAGGATTACAAAGCGACATCAGTTTTGAGAGCCGAATTTTTAATTCGTAATAATAAAGTAAAGCCTATTGCAAAAACGAATACTAAGAACAATATGCTCTGACGCATATCGTGGGTTATGCCTTCGATGTATCCAAATAGAAAAACACCCAATACCAGCCCTATTTTTTCGGTAACATCGTAAAAACTGAAATAAGAGGCATGGTCATCGGTAACAGGCAATAGTTTCGAAAACGTGCTCCGGCTCATGCTTTGAATAGCACCCATCAAAAATCCAACAGTAGCGGCTAAAAAATAAAATTGATAGGGGGTGCGAATCAAGTAACCCGCCAGACAAATAAACATCCATACAAAAACAGTAAGTTTTAAAACCGCAAAATTCCCTATTCGCAACGAAACGCGGCTCATGATGAATGCTCCAACAGCGGCCACCAATTGAATGATGATAACCGATACAATTAAACCTGATTTATCGCCAGGCGGAAATATTTCCTTATTGGCATAGGGAACGGCCACAATCAACAACGTTTGGACCGCACAATTGTAAACAAAATAGGAGCTTAAGAATTTTTTTAACACTTTAAGATGTTTCAATTCACGGTATACTTTTAAGAGTTCCAAAAACCCTTTTTTAAGTGGATTGCCTTCCGATTTTTGTGGCCTTGATTTTGGCAACCTTAAATAGGTTATTTGAGCAAATCCCATCCACCATAATCCTACAATAACAAATATATAGCGCGCGTCAATTTTAAACACTTTTAAACCAACCAAACATAAAACCAAAACCAGGGTACTGCCAATATACCCCAAGGTAAATCCTTTGGCACTTAATTGATTATGAATATGTGAATCGGCAATTTCGGGTAAATAGGCATTATAAAACACCAAACTGCCCCAAAAACCAACACAGGCCAGCATCACCGGCAACATGCTCCATTCCAGATGACTGCTGTCGAAAAAATAAAGCCCAATGCAACTGAACGACCCAATATAACAAAACAGTTTTAAGAAAAACTTTTTATTTCCTGTAAAATCAGCCACACCACTTAATAAGGGCGCCGTAAATACAACAATTAAATAAGCTACCGAAAATACATAGTTGTATAATTCGGTATTGGTAAACGAATGGCCTAAAAACGTAACGGTATCCATTAACTTTCCCGTTACTTTGTCGATGCTGCTGGTTTGGGCAGCATAAAAAATAGGAAACACCGCGGCTGTTATAACCAAATTATAAACTGAATTGGCCCAATCGTACATGGCCCATCCATTCATAATACGCGGATTATTTTTTTCAATTGTCATTTTTCAAACAAAATGCTTTTTTATGAGTTATTTAAAAATAATTTACTAACACCTAACAATCAACATATTAAATAGCATTAAAGACGCTCGCAATTTGGCGTTATGCTGTGATATCCCCATTTTCGAAGCGCTTTACATTTTTATTTTTCAATTTATTTTCTTTTATTCGCAAAACAAAAAAAATATTGAGCAGGAAATGGATGATAAATAAAGCGGTATTGGTGATGCTTGCATCATTGATATTTCTTTCGTTTCAATCTAAATTTTCAGAACGATTTTCAGTCAATGATCAGCCAAGCGTTAAAACGGAACGCATTCCATCCTATTCCAGAAAACATACATCAACTCTTAAAAATTATGGGGACTCGGCCCATTATTCGTTCGAACATTTTTCGAAACAACAGTATGCCAAATTTGGATTTCATAGATGGAACAAACTTCGTTACGATGTTTTTGCTAAAGCCTATCAAGGGTATTTGGTAATGAAAAATGAAGGCATGATTTCGAACAGCCGTTATCTTACCGTTATGGATTTTGAATTGTCGGCCAACCAGCGTCGAATATGGGTTTTAGATTTTCAAAAAAACAAACT
>CAMDXE010000188.1 GCA_945878925.1 Chitinophaga pinensis | reverse complement strand
CCATAGGATTTCCGGTTTCTTCTGTAAATCCTAAAAATATACAACTTTTTATTAACGGCCAGGAACAACCCATCCTTGTGACCGGCGAAGCTGATTCAAAGTTTGACGATTTACAATGCGGCGTGTTGGCTAATGGATTTGAGGAAGGTATGTAAGGTGGGAAATCTAAATCCTATTTTTTATAATTACGGAAGCGATTTGAATTATTGCCACCGTATTGTGCATTCAGGCTTTACAGTAGGTATTAATTTAGAAGCAATTCTTATTCATAAAAAAGAAGATCGTGACTATCAAAAAAGTTTTCTAAAAACCTGCCGGTTAAACAATGCATATTATATGGCGCTTGCCATAAATCCATGGAGTGAAGATAAATTTTATACTATTTTATTAAAAATCGGGAGGGCTATTTTCTCCAATTTATTACGCCTAAATTTTAGAACTGTAGTAGTATCTACCCTAACCTTATTTTTTATAATTCTTAAATCAAGGGCAATTAAAAACGTCAAAATACAGGATGCTTGACACCAATAATAAAAAACAATACATGGCTTAAATTTGATTTTGATACAAGGCATTAACCATTATCTTTGCCCGATGCCTGATGCAAATCTTACCAGCCAAACCCTTGCCATTACCCAACAAGCGGGGCACTATCTTTTACAGGAATTCAAAACCTTTAACCAAAAAGCCATTGAAGTAAAATCGCCCAATCAATTGGTGAGTTATGTGGACATAAGCTGTGAAAAAATGCTGGTAGAAGGTTTGGGCAAATTGTTGCCTGAAGCTGGTTTTATAACAGAAGAAAATACCATTGTTAAACATTCGGATCATTTAAATTGGATAATTGACCCCTTGGACGGGACTACTAATTTTATGCATGGCATACCTGTTTTTGCTATAAGTATTGCCCTGCAAAAAGGAGACGAAACCTTGTTGGGGGTAGTTTACGATGTATGCAACAACCAAATGTATTATGCCGACGAAACCGGTGCATTTTGCAACGGCATCCCCATTAAAGTTTCAGAAAATCATAATCTAAATACAAGTTTATTGGCTACCGGTTTTCCTTATTATGATTTTGAGGGCATGGAAGCCTACATGAATGTGCTAAAAGAATTGATGCAGCATACCCATGGTTTGCGACGCTTAGGAAGTGCCGCTATAGATTTGGCTTACGTAGCCTGTGGGAAATTTGAAGGTTTTTTCGAATATGGTTTGCACCCTTGGGACGTAGCAGCTGGCGCATTTATTATTAAGCAAGCTGGAGGTAATGTTAGCGATTTTAATGGGACCAACGGATACCTGTTTGGCAAATCTATAGTTGCCGCCAATCAACATTTATTTCAAACGTTTTATACCATCGTTCATCGTAATTTCGAAAAAAAAACGAAGCCATGAAACGCATTAATGTTTCTTCGGGCACAGAATGGGAAACGAAGGTGGGTTATAGCCGTGCCGTAAAAATTGGAAATACCTAGAGGTGTCGGGCACAACGGCCATTACCTCGAACGGTGAAATTATGGGCGAAAACAATGTGTATGAACAAACGTGTTTTTGCATTCAAAAAATTGAAATTGCTTTAAACCAAGTAAATGCCAATTTAAAGGATGTGATACGAACTCGGATTTATGTGACTGACATTACCCATTGGGCCGAAATAGGAAGAGCACATCTACAGTATTTCGGAACAATAAAACCGGCCACATCAATGGTTCAAGTTTCGGCATTAATCGACCCGAAATTGTTGGTAGAAATAGAAGCCACCGCCATTATAAGCGCCTAACACGGCCTAATTCTTTAGTTTTATTGGCCTAAGCCCATTTTATTAAAGTTTGTGGCTATGGCCTAAAAGTTGCAACAAGGCAGAATTTACGTTAAAATAAATTTTTGCTCATCTCTTTGCATTGTTTACTTTTGTCGCCGCGCTTTATGTGGGAAAAACTCGCTTATCTTTTACTTCGAAATCGATTTTGGCTAATTTCCATTCTCTTGGTTTCGACGGCCTATATGGCTTATGAAGCGCAATTCAATAAATTCGCCTACGACAACCCTCGTTTCATCCCCGATGACGACACAGCCTTAGTCGTTTATAAAGATTTTAAAAAAGTTTTTGGCGACGATGGCAGTGTGATGGTCATTGGAATTCGCGATCCTAAAATTAAAGAACTGGGGTTTTTTAACGATTGGTATGATTTAACCGAACAAATCGAAAAAACACAAGGTATAAAGCGAATTCTTTCAACCGCAAACCTTCAAGCACTTGTAGTAGATGACTCGTCGTATACGTTTGGACAATCAAAAGTATTTTCACATCGGCCAACGAATCAAAAAGAACTGGATACCCTTTTGGCCAAAATGCATACCCTGAAATTTTACGATGGGTTGATTTTTGACAAAACCGGCGACCTAACCATCATGGCCATTACCATGGAGTCGAAGCTTTTGGACAGCAAGGAACGCATCACCTTTGTTGAAAATATTCATAAACAAGTTGTTGAAATTTGCCAAAAACATAAGGTAGAACCACACTTCTCGGGCTTACCCTATATACGTACCGAATTTTCGAAAAAAGTAAAACACGAAATTATTCTCTTTACCGTGTTTTCATTTCTGATTACTTCGCTGATTATGTTGTTTTTCTTTCGGTCGTTTTTTACCCTAATTTTTGCCCAACTTGTGGTAATTATGGGTGTCATTTGGACCTTGGGCATCAATGGCCTCTGTGGATTTAAAATCACACTTTTTACTGGGCTAATGCCTCCATTAATGGTCGTTATTGGCATTACCAATTGTATTTATCTGTTAAATAAATACCACGACGAATTTAGAAAACATCGAAATAAAATGAAGGCCCTTCAAAGGGTTATTTCAAAAGTTGGCGCAGCTGTTTTTTTTATAAACCTTACTACAGCCTTTGGTTTTGGGGTGTTTTATTTCTCAGGCAGCAATGCACTCAAAGAATTTGGGTTGATTGCTTTTTGGGCCATCATGGCGGTTTATATCATTTCGATGGTACTTATTCCTATTATTTTTAGCTATTTACCGCCTCCTTCGCACAAACAAACCAAACACCTCGACCGTAAAATTTTGCAAGTAGTGGTCGATTGGATCGTTCATCTTATTACATTTAAACGACGCCTTATTTATGCCATTACCATATTAATAACCATAGTATCGATTATTGGGCTTTTCTTGATAACCTCGGTTGGCTACATGCTCGACGATGTGTCGGAAAAAGATCCATTGTGCGTGGATTTAAGATTTTTTGAGAAAAATATAAAAGGGGTTATGCCCTTCGAAATCATCATTGATTCGAAAAAAAATGGAGGAATAAAAAACGTAAGAACCCTACAGCGCATCGATAAGCTTGAGCATGATATAGGCCTTATGCCCGAATTTTCTAAATCCATGTCTTTGGCCAAGATGTTGCGGTTTGCAAATCAGGCCTATTATCAAGGCGATTCCATCCGATACCTTATACCAAGTATTATGGATTTGAATACCATTGTGAGCATGATGCCTTTGGGCCCACAAAATGGCAATATTCTTCATAACTTAGTTGATAGCAATTACCGCAGGGCGCGCATCAGTTTTCAGATGGCCGACGTGGGTTCGAAACGCATTCAAGAGATAAAAGATAGCGTAAGAAAAAAAGCCATCGAACGCTTTCC
>CAMDXE010000187.1 GCA_945878925.1 Chitinophaga pinensis | reverse complement strand
CAGCATAAGAATCCATTATCCACAAAAAACAAGGTTATTAACAAAGAAAAAAGTACCAAAAAAGAAATTAAAAAAAAAGAAGATATTTGAATGAAAAATTTTAACTTAATATTCTAACCTTTTGGTTTAAAAATGGGGAGTATTACACTTAGTGAGATACTACCTCGCAAATCTGCAAAACGTTAGTTTCCGTCAAGGGTTGCACTTATTGTTTGAATTTAAGATTTATTTTTATGCAACCAAATGTATAAACTTCTTTTAAATTTGTGATTAATATCCCTCCATTATGAAAAAAATACTTTTTATAATCACTTTTTGCCACTGCGCTTGCTTGAGTCTGGCTTCCAATAAAGATTTTACTTACGATAAAATTTTACTTGCTCAAGAATTTATTGACGTAAATGAAGCCAATTGCTGGATTGAAACTACAGATGCATCATACCTCGACTTTCAATCGAATCACTATTTGTATAGAAAAATTAATTTAAGCAATCATATCGCGGTTCAACCCAATTTTAGTTTCGAAGAAATGGAATGGCTGTCTTTTGCATGGGGCTTATGTTGCTGCCCAATTGGTTTTTTTGTGGTAACCTTAGATAAAGATTCGAGCAAGGAGGATAAAACATCCTTTTGGATTGGGGTACTGGCAGGCATAATCATAAGTGTTGGACCAAGCGCCTCTTATTATGTTTACTAGAACGCCTTGAGTTTTCAACTAGCATGCCAATAAACAAATTGGATAACGCTTTGAATACCTAGCTTTAATTGGCTACTCACCGAGTTTTACGCTATTTCTAGGCATTTCCTGCCAAAAGAAAATCAAGGTCTTTGGACTTTATGTTAAGCCGATTGCCTAAGGAAGTATTTGTTAAATGCCCTTTGTAAATATATACGCCTCTGCGAATTCCTTTTTGCGCCCACAATAATTCCTTAAAACTTCCTTCCTCGCCCCATTCAATTAATAAATGCGTAAAAACATTGCTTAAGGCATAACTGGCGGTGCGCGAAAATCGACTTGGAATATTTGGAACACAATAGTGAATGACTCCGTGTTTTTCAAACGTTGGATGTTTGTGATTGGTTACTTCGCTGGTTTCGAAACACCCACCTTGATCGATGCTCACATCAATCAATAATGATTTTGGACGCATAGCCATGACCATTTCTTCGGTTACAATACATGGACTTCGTCCTTCGGGACTTCGCATGGCGCCAATGGCCACATCACAATGGCTTAAGGCTTTGGCTAACACTTGCGGAATTAGGGTGCTGCTATAAATGCGCTGCCCAATATTGGCCTCTAAACGTCGTAATTTATATAAAGAATGGTCGAATACCCTTACATGCGCTCCAAGTCCTAATCCAGCACGCGTGGCATATTCGCCCACTGCACCTGCGCCAAGTACAACAATTTCGGTGGGTTGCAATCCAGGAATTCCGCCTAATAATTCACCTTTACCAAAATTATTATTGGCCAAAAATTCAGCAGCAATAAGCACCGAAGCCCTTCCTGCTATTTCACTCATGGCTCTTATAATTGGCAAGGCTCCAGAATTGTCGCGCATAAACTCATAAGCAATGGCAATGATTTTTTTATCCATCAATCGCTTGATGTATTGTTCGCTAATATTGGTTAGCTGCAAGGCCGAAACTAAGATTTGATTCGGAACTAAATAATTAATTTCGGATTCGGTTGGTGGTGCAACTTTTAAGATTATTTCCGATTTATAAACTTCGGCTGCCGAATACACAATTATAGCCCCAGCTTTAGCATAATCTGCATCCGAAAAATTAGCGCCAGCACCTGCATTCGATTCAATTACAACTTCACTTCCATTATGAATGATTAAATTTACTGACAGAGGCGAAAGTGGAACGCGATTTTCCTGATAGGTTGTTTCCTTGGGGATTCCAAGCCTCAAGCCGTGTTTTTTCTTCGCAAGTGGCAAAAGTTTTTCTTGAGTTCTAAGTTCAACCTCTTTGGCCAAATCACTGAATGGATTATGCGTAGTTTCCCCCATAAATATTTAAACGATATACAATATTAACTAAAATAAAGAGTTTTAAAAACTGTACACATCGGCAAGCTTGTTGAATACTTGGCATGGCCAATGCGAGTGGTACCAAATAATAAGCGATATTTGCACGTTAAAAATATGAAAAAACAAATTGCATTCTTTATATTTACTCTCATTTTGGGTAGCATGAGTAATGCATTTGCAATTAAAGACTCAAGCGATTTAATAATCGATTCGGAGCGCATACTTCGCATCGAAAATTTAAGCAAGGGCTTATACCAAAAAATCCATCCCACCCATTGCTCAAAGCCTGGCGATGACATTAAAATAGAATTTGCCAACAATAAAATGCCCTTAAGCGAAGCTGAATTTATTAAGAATTCACGTTTGCTCGAATCGGGATTACCAATGCAGTATAATGCTGAAGTTCATAAACTTATAAATTATTTTGGCACAAGTTGGCAAAGTAAATTAAAGGAAATGATAGTGGTTTCGAATTATTATTTTCCTATCTATGAAGAGATTTTTGACAAGTACGATATGCCGCTCGAAATGAAATATTTATCGGTGATTGAATCGGCACTTAATCCAAATGCTACCTCAAAAGCAGGAGCCGCAGGCCTATGGCAATTCATGCATGCCACTGGTAAAATGTTTAACTTAAAGGTAAATAATTACGTAGATGAACGTCGAAATGTTGAAAAATCGACCCATGCCGCCTGTCAATATTTAAAAGGCAATTATGCCGTTTACCACGATTGGTTTTTGGTGATAGCGTCCTACAATTGTGGGCCAGGAAATGTTAATAAAGCCATTCGCAAATCGGGAGGCAAGCGTACCTTTTGGGAAATTTACCCCTATTTGCCCAAAGAAACGCAAAATTATGTACCTGCCTTAATAGCCATGACGTATCTCATGAATTTTTATGAGAGCTATTGCATTACCCCGTCGATAGTACAAACTAACAAACCCCGTTTGGTTCCCGTGGTATGCAATTCAAATTATGGCTACGACGTTATTTGTAATACCTTGGATTTAGGAACCGAGGAGTTGCGTTCCTATAATCCCGAATTAAAGAAAACGGAAATTCCAAACCTCTCGAAAGAATTTGTATTAAAATTGCCTTATGAAAAAGCCCTAATGTTTTGGCAACTCGAAGATACCATTTCGCAAGCTTCGTTAAAATCAAAAACATGGAGAGCACCGGTAACTGAAGAATCCATTTATCGGAAATCAACCCCTTACGGATCGAAATATTATAAAGTCAAACGAGGCGAATCCTTGCCACTTATTGCCAAAAAGTTTGATTGTAAAATTTGGCAATTGAAAAGTTGGAATGGGCTAAAGTCGAATAAAATTTACCCTGGACAAAAGCTTGTTGTAAAGTTATCGTGATACGCCTTGCCATCTTTGCCTCTGGTACAGGAACCAATGCTTTAAATTTTGTTCATTATTTCCATAATCATCCTCAAATTTCAATAAGTAAAATTTATTGTAATAACCCCAAGGCTGGTATTATAGCTTCATCCAAAACAGTTAATACGGCATGTTGCCTGTTTTCGAAAGACCAATGGATCAATGGATGGGTAACCCAACAACTGCTCGACGAAAAGACCGACTATATTATATTGGCTGGCTTTTTATGGCTGGTTCCTC
>CAMDXE010000186.1 GCA_945878925.1 Chitinophaga pinensis | reverse complement strand
ATCGGGTGCCCGGCTACAACTTTCATTATGCTGAGACTTGCGGCCATCATTTATACCAATTATGGCAATGTCGGTTTCACCTAAATCAGGTATTTCGGTAATATAAAAACACGTAAGGTGCCCAATAGATGTTTCTTTCCATTGGCTTGGGTTGGGAGTATATGGACTTAAAAATTCTTTAAGCATGAGTGGAATACATGAACTAATTTAGCAAAGTTAAATTATTCAACGTGCAAGTCGTTTTTGTTACCGGCGCAACTGGCTTTTTAGGGTCCCATTTGGTATGTGCATTACTGCAGAAAGGGTATTTTGTGCAAGCCGCTAAGCGGGCTCAATCATCCTTAAATGAGTTTACTTTTATATCAGACCTATATTTTGGACAGGATAAAACTTTGGTGGTAAATAACCTTAAATGGGTAGAAGGCGACATACTCGATTATGAGTTTTTATTAGAAAACATCAAAAAAGATCAATTGGTGTTTCATTGTGCGGGCTTGGTTTCGTTTCATAAATCGGATCAAGAAAAGCTGTACCAAATGAATGTTGTTGGTACAAAAAATATGGTTAATGCTTGCCTCGAAAATTCTTGTAAAAAATTGATTCATGTAAGCAGTACGACAGCCATAGGTAAAGCCGAAGGCGAGTTGACAACCGATGAAACAAATTTATGGGACGAAAAAGACGGAGTATCTAATTATTCGGCAAGTAAATATTATGCCGAACTGGAAGTTTGGCGCGGCATAGAGGAAGGATTAAAAGCAGTAATTGTTAACCCATGTATTATTATTGGACCAGGTGATTGGAATCGTGGAACGGGTTTGTTTTTTCGAAATGCTTCGAGAAATTTTCCATTTTACACCTCAGGCAGCAATGCTTTTGTTTCGGTTTTTGATGTGGCAAAGGCCATGATAGAATTGGGACAAAATAATTTGAATGCAGAAAGATACCTAGTGATTGGCGAAAATTTAAAATTTCAGGAACTGATGAATCTTATGTCGGATGCTTTGAAAGCACGGAGACCGCGAATAGAAATTAATCCATGGCTTGCTGCTTTGGCATGGCGATGGTATTACCTTAGGGAGTTATTAACCCGAAAAAGAGGCTTAATTACCAAAGAGTCGGCCGACAGTAGCTTTAAAACGATTTGTTACAGCAATAAAAAAATAAAAGACGCACTAAATTTCGAATTCACATCGATTAAGGATTTGGTAGAGTATGCTGTCATAAATAAGAGCTAATAAGAAGTTGTCGGTAATTTTTCAGCCTGGAGAAAACCACTACAAATTTGACATATTTTATAGATTCGTAAAAAAGTATTGAATGAATAGACCAAAATATCTTTACAAATCTGAAGACCTACTTTTGTACTACGAGTTTGTAAGTGTAGGGCCAAATGGAACGATTAAGAAAATCGTAGAATACACAGAAACAAGTACCAAAAATGTTTACAACCTTGGTTTTGGAGATTACGATGAATATACCAAAAGGATTAATGACCTTTCAGTAACAAACAATGGAGATAGCTTAAAGGTGCTGACTACAGTAGCTTCAACCGTTTACGCTTTTACAGAAAAATATCCAGAAGCATGGATTCTGGCAACTGGAAGCACAGCAATTAGAACAAGATTGTATAGAATGGGAATAACAAATAACCTAACTGAAATTTCAGAGGATTTCAAAGTATTTGGATATACAGAAAAAGGTATTTGGGAGGAGTTCATTGTTGGTGAAGATTATGAGGCCTTTTTGTTGACAAAAAAAAGTAATAAATTCGCAATATGAAAACAATAGAAGAACTAAATCTATCAAAGGTTCCTATCATAGTTTTTGACAAAAAATTGGAACAACTCAGAGGTAAAGTACTTTTTCCTAAGAAATTGGAAAGGGCTAACGAAATTCTGGCTAAGTCTGGTCTTCCCAAAGAACCATCAATAAAGTGAAAGCCAAAGATTCATAAAGAGACTTTGGCTCCTTTAAAACAAAAAAATCACCAGTAACAAGGGGCGATCGTCCTATTTTTTTAAGGATGCTATTTTAGCACCTAAATAAGCCATAGGAATGTAGGCCACTATCAAATCTAAAAGTGTAAACCAAAGTGGAGAGGGCAGCATAAGGATGTTTAAAATGCCTCCAATTAAAAAAAAAGAATCCTATGCTCAAAGGTAGACTCATTGTTTTATGCAGAGGGGTTGCCATAAGGCCCGTTATAATTGCGCCCACAAGGGTACCAATAGCGTGGGCTAAAAATGGAAACACAAAATGTTTGGGTTCGAACAAATGAAGGTTGGCTTTGAGGCTTTCCATGGTGGTAACATCCACACCGTTTGGTGGAGGAATAACGGAGCCACTGATCATGATTAGGCCCATATTTACAGAGCCACCAATAATAAGGCCGCTAATTACGGCTAAGCTGTTTTTAAGGATAGGATGCATCATCATTAATTATATTAAAGTGGTTTTAAATAAGGAGTTAAAATAAATCAATTATTTAACGCTAACCAAATAATAATTTTTCTTACCTTTTTGAATAATAATATACTTCTCGTTTACTAAATGATCCGCGGTAATGTTTAAGTCCGCATCTATTATTTTTTCTTTGTTAATGCTTATGGCACCTGATTTGGTTAATTCTCTTGCTTGTCCACGCGATGCAAATATCCCGGTTTTGTCGGCCAAAAGGGTGATTAAATTTATCCCGTTTTTTAGTTCGTTTTTTGAAATTTCGGATTGTGGTACCCCATTAAAAACATCCAATAAGGTTTGCTCATCAATAGTGTTAAGCAACGAAGAGGTTGAATTGCCAAATAAAATAGCCGAAGCTTCGAGGGCTTTCAGATATTCGGTTTCGGAATGAACGCGAACGGTAATGTCTTTGGCAACCGCTTTTTGTAAAATTCTAAGGTGAGGCGCAGCCAAGTGCTCCGATTCTAGTTGCTCAATTTCTTCGCGCTTGAAAACCGTAAATACGCGTATATAATTTTTGGCGTCCTCATCGGTTGCATTAAGCCAAAATTGATAGAACTTATAAGGCGATGTTCGTTTGGGGTCGAGCCATATATTGCCTCCTTCGGTTTTTCCGAATTTGGTGCCATCGGTTTTTTTGATTAAGGGCGTGGTTAAGGCATAGGCCTCGCCTTTACTTTTGCGCCTGATAAGTTCGGTGCCGGTTACAATATTACCCCATTGGTCGCTGCCGCCCATTTGAAGCATTACGTTTTTATGTTGATTGAGCCAATAAAAATCGTAGCCCTGTACAAGTTGGTACGAAAATTCGGTAAACGACATTCCACTTTCTAATCTGCTTTTTACCGAGTCTTTGGCCAACATATAATTAATGGAAATATGTTTGCCCACATCTCTTATAAAATCGAGAAAACTGAAGGCTTTAAACCAATCGTAATTGTTTACTATCTCGGCCGAATTTGTGCCGCAATCGAAGTTTAAAAATTTTTCAATTTGTTTTTTTTGACAATCTAAATTATGGTTTAAAGTGGCTTCATTTAGTAAATTGCGTTCCAAACTTTTCCCGCTAGGGTCGCCTACCATCCCTGTTGCTCCGCCAATCAAAGCTAGTGGCTTGTGCCCGGCTCTTTGAAAATGGACCAACATCATTATTTGAACTAAATTGCCTACCCCGAGCGAATCGGCCGTTGGGTCGAAACCGATATAGCCTGCCACCACCTTGCTTTTTAAAAGGTCTTCGGTGCCTGGCATCAT
>CAMDXE010000185.1 GCA_945878925.1 Chitinophaga pinensis | reverse complement strand
AAGAATATCGGCCGTTCCCCAAACCACTTCTGATAATGCGGCCATACGAGGCATGGCCATATAATCTACATTTTTCGGTTCATTTATATACTCGGTCCATACATTGCCTTGAGCGCCTAAAATAAATTTTGCTTCAATAGGCAACAGGTCTTCGGGCGTTGGCTTATAGGAATACACTTTTTCGATGGGAGTATAGCCTCCAATGGCAATCGGTTCATTTTTTGGGTTGCCTTGGTAATGATCGAAATAACAATGCGAGCCTGGCGACATTACCACGTAATGTGATTGTTTGGCGGCATCAATTCCACCTTGAGTTCCTCTCCAACTCATTACAGCTGCATTGGGCGCCAAACCACCTTCGAGAATTTCATCCCATCCAATTATTTTTCGTCCTTTCGAATTCACAAATTTTTCGATGCGCTTAATAAAATAACTTTGCAATTGGTGTTCGTCTTTCAATCCTTGGCTCAACATGAGGGCTTGGCAATTTTTGCAATTTTTCCATCGTGTTTTTGGGCACTCGTCGCCGCCTATATGTATATAAGTTGAAGGAAATAAAGCCATGACCTCGCTTAATATATTTTCTAAAAAAACAAAAGTTTGCTCCTTTGGGCAATATACATCTTCGAAAACGCCCCAGGTTTTGGCTACTTCAAAGGGCCCGCCTTGGCACGAATATTCAGGGTAAGCGGCTAACGCAGCTAATGAATGTCCCGGAAATTCTATTTCAGGAACCACCGTAATATGCCTATCCTGCGCATAGCTTACTATTTCTTTTATATCGGCCTGCGTATAATATCCACCATAAGTCAGGCTATCAATAGTATTCTCACTATAATGTCCAACCATGCTTCCGCTGCGCCAAGCTCCAACAGAGGTAAGTTTTGGGTATTTTTTAATTTCTATTCTCCACCCTTGATCTTCGGTTAGGTGCCAATGAAAAGTATTCATTTTATACATGGCCAAATAATCGATATACCGTTTGATATAGTCTTTTGGAAAAAAATGCCGACACACGTCAAGATGCATGCCACGCCACGAATAAAGGGGTTCGTCATTTATATACAAACAGGGCAGAGCTATGGGTTTCGAAGGTTTTATGGGCAATAATTGTAGCAGGGTTTGGATGCCATAAAAAATACCCCCTTGACTAGGGGCACTTATTATGATATTATTCGGGTTAATGCTTAATTCATAATTTTCGTTCAGTGGATTTGCCGAATCGATCTCGTTGTTTTGGACGAGCATGATCACCGATTTTGCATTATTAGCCACATTCGAAATGGCCAGTTCGAACCCATAATAGGCCTTAATCCACGTTTTCAGGTAGTTAGTTTCAAAGGAGTTATTGCCAACTATTATAGTTGAATCCGATAGTAAAAATTCGCCTTGCTTTATTTGTAAGGTTTTAGGTTTTGGAATCAAGGGCAAAACGCCATCAGAAACTTGACCCATTGCCTGCGATGAAACAAGAACGATAAAAATCAAGATGCGCTTTAGTTTCATACTCTTATTTTTCAAAATATTTAAAAATCGGATAAGTCATTGGCTTCTTTTTATTCCAAGGCTGTGTTAGATACGTGTCAAAATAATTCCAATGTACCAATCCGTCATCGGATTCGGGCTCTAATAAATAAAAAATTAAATTCGAAAGCGGCTGGGCCATGTCAACACGAACATCGCCTTTTTTGAATTTTTTAATGGCGGGGTTAAAATGACCATTAAGGGTGCAAGCATTGTGTTTCTGAAAGCTGGTTTTAGCATTTGTAAAGCTATCAATTTCAAACGATTCGCCTTCGAAAACCTGATTATTTTTGAGCACTTCGATTTGAATACCATGTTGTTTCAAATTTTTAATGACATTGGTAAATTCGGCAGGAACAATATAGCCTCGGGGCAAGGTGCTTGACCTTATGGATTCAAATTTGGCGTGGTATTCAATTCCGCTATACTTAACGAGTTTGCTTGTGCGGTAATATTTTTGGTTTCCAGTAGAGTCCAATGCCTTTATGTAATCATAAGTTATAAAATCATTCAATTGGTTTAAGGGGGCTAGCTTGTATTGAGTGCCTTTTTTTATTTTACCCGAATTCTTTAAAACATTTGCAATGGTCGAATCGTCTGCCCTTTGCGTGATGTCCATAATTTCATGTGCGTTTTTATTGGCAAATTCAAGAATTTCGGCCATGAAAATATAAGTGCTATTCATGCGTTCATAAAATCGATTATGCGCAAACGCTTCGCTTAAAATAGCCATACGGTTTCGCAACCCAAACTGATTGACTAAATACCGAGGATGGTGATTGTAGGTGTAAAAATTTTTAGGCGGCCAACCTTCTTCCAAATTGTAATCGCCATATACCCCAAATTGGAGTTGGTGGTTTTCGAAAACAATGCGGCTAATGGAGGGCAGCATTTTGTAATACGAATATTCGAAGGGTTCGTATTCGCCAGCCGAATGGTAGCTAGGCGCCCATGTTAATGGATACGCATGCCAAGTGCCATTGGTAGTATGAAGGTCAACAAAAATTTGTGGATCCCATGGCAAAATTACGTTTTCAAAAAGTCCACGAGTTTCAATGGCTTCCAATTTCATACCATCGCGGTTAAGGTCAAAACCCTCGCTGCTTTCTCTTTGTCCGGTTTCTATTGGGCTATCTTCCTGCGATGGCCTTAGGCCTTTGGCCATTTTATCGTTGGCGTCGGTATTGTAAATTGGGGCAAAGAGTACAATGAGGTTGTCGAGCAAATGTTTTTTATCGCCAAGTAAAATATCGCGCATGAGCATCATTATCGCTTCCTTTCCCTCTACTTCACCTGCATGAATATTGCCTTGAACATAAACGACAGCTTTGCCCGAAGCTTTGGCTTGGGCGGCTGTTTTTATTAAAGGATTGGCCAATATCGCAACCGGAATTTCTTTGCCTTCCAAACTAGTACCCATGCTAAAAACGAATACCTTATCGCTTTGCGTTTTTATTTCGTTCAAAAAATCAATAACATCTTTATGGGTTGATGTTTTTTGAAATTGGCTTCGTTCGGGTGTAAGTATCAGGCCATTTGGCCAAGGTGACTGGGCGCATAACCTAGTTTGAATAAGGGCTAAAAATAGTATGAGGGTGAATTTTATCTTTGCCATTTGTCTTTATCAGGATATTCAATCACAATATTAATCAATCTTGACCAAATGAATAATTTTGTTCAACTTGATCGTACTTCAATTTAACTTCCCTAAAACAATATTAAATTTGTTAGTCAAACCTTATGATAAATGAAAAACAATCTTCAAATTCATCATCGAAAATCAATTCGGCTAAGGGGCTATGACTACTCCAGAGAGGGATTGTATTTTATAACTATTTGTTGCCATAATAGAGTCAATCTGTTTGGGAAAATCATTAAGAATGATGATTTATTAAATCCAAAACGGCAAATGATTTTAAATAATGCTGGCAAAATTGCAAATGAATGTTGGATGCAAATACCTGAACATTTTCCAAATGTAATTTTACATGAACATATTATCATGCCAAATCATATTCATGGAATTATTGAATTAATGGGTCCATTGGACAACAACGTTATGGGTTTTCAAAACGCAGGGGTTCAAAACGCAGGGGTTCAAAATGCAGGGGTTCAAAATGCAGGGGTTCAAAATTTTGAACCCCAACCAGCGTCAACAACACCCCAACGAAACGAATATCAAAAAATAATTCCACGTTCCATTGGTTCAATAATACGAGGAT
>CAMDXE010000184.1 GCA_945878925.1 Chitinophaga pinensis | reverse complement strand
ATAGCTTATAGAGCAGGTATTTATAGGCGGTCGAATGAAATAAATGGATTTACTCAAAATTTGGACATAAAGTTTAAGCAAAAGAAAATTACGTCGGTTGCCACAGCCGAACGAATGACAAATAGCGTTTTTAGCGGCGACCAATTGCTTCAAAATTCATTTTGGAACTATGATTTCGACGTCATGCGTGAATTTAAATTGGGTAAAATGGGATTGGGTTGGCATGAAGAAAATAGTAAATTTAAACAAAATTCAGACTCTTGCAGGTTAGGGTCGTATAGGTATAATTCGGCCCGATTTTATATAGATAGCAAGGATAGCAGTAGATTTAGCTATGGAGTTTTGGCCGAACGCCGACTTGATAAACTGCCTATTAATGGCATTATGGGCATGGCTACAGCTGCCAATGAAATTAATTTAAAGGGTGGGTTTAGTGGAAAAAAAAGCGGACGTATAGCTATAACTGGAACCCTAAGGTCGCTCGAGTTTTTAGACAGTATGGCCTTAGAAGGCGTATCTGAAAAAAATACCTTAGGCCGCATTGAAGCCGAAATTCCATTATTTAAACGGGCTATTAAATTCAACTCCTACTATCAAGTGGGAACCGGACAGGAGCAAAAACGCGAATTCCTATATTATCAAGTAGCCGACGGCAATGGAATTTATATCTGGAAAGATTACGACAGCAACAAAGTTCAATCGATAAACGAGTTTGAATTGGCTAGCGAATACGATAGAAAACGAGCCAATTTTATTAAAACTTACCTGCCAGTCCAGGATTTTATCAAGAGTAAAACCATACAATTTAATCAAAGTCTTACCCTTGCAGCGCCTCAAAGTTGGCATAAAAAGAAAGGGTTTAAAAAAGGGTTAACTCGGTTTTCGGCTTTATTGGTCTATCGAACCGATAGGCGAACAACGGCCAAAGATGCATTGTTGTATCTAAATCCGTATATTTTTTCGGTCAACGATACACAATTAATAACGAGTAATGCGGCTTGGCGTGGCACCTTATTTATCAATCGAAATCATCCAACATGGTCGAGCGATTTAAACCGAAGTTCAAATCAATCGAAGGTTTTGTTAGTCAATGGGTTCGAAACGCGCGAACAAACCGAAACCGTATGGAATACACGCATTAATTTTACGCGAAAATATGGCAGTGTAACTCAAATTATTTATGGCAAACGCAATTCGCATTCGGAACTGTTAACCACACGAAATTACGACTATATGTTTTATTCGGCCGAACCTCAATTGCAAATTACGTCCAAAGACAATGCCAAAGGTTTGGCACTTATCGGAAAATATTACCGCGCAGCAGCCGACACCTTGAGTTGTGAAAATTTGGAAGCGGGCTTCGAAGTAAGACTAAGTAAAATTGAGAAAGGAAGTTTTACAGGGAATTTCAGATGGGTTAATATTAAATATTCTGGAGATGCCAGCAATCCGTTAGGGTATGAACTTTTGAAAGGATTATTACCAGGGCAAAATTATACTTGGACCATTCTCTATCAACAGCGTTTGTCAAGCAATATTCAAATGGATTTGAGCTACGATGGCCGAAAGTCTCAAAACAGTTCGATGCTGCACATTGGCCGAATTATGGTGCGTTATTTATTCTAACCCATTATAAAAAATGGGTAGTTTCCATTTAGTTTGAAGCTACTTTAAGCGCTCTTTAAGGTCAAGTCTATGTATACGAGCGGTATCCAATGCCAAATCGTAACCTGCATCGGCATGTCTTATTACGCCCATGGCCGGATCGTTGTGCAATACACGGCTGAGGCGAATTTCGGCTTCTGGAGTTCCGTCGGCCACAATAACCATTCCTGCATGAATGCTATATCCAATGCCCACCCCACCACCGTGATGCAGACTAACCCAACTTGCGCCGCCTGCAGTGTTAATTAGGGCATTTAAAATAGGCCAATCGGCAATGGCATCGCTGCCGTCTTTCATGGCTTCCGTTTCGCGGTTTGGGCTAGCCACCGAACCCGTATCAAGGTGATCGCGTCCAATAACTAAGGGTGATTTTACCTTTCCGTCACGTACCAAATCGTTAAACAATTTTCCTGCTTTTTCCCTTTCACCTTGGCCTAACCAGCAAATGCGGCAAGGTAGACCTTGAAACGCAATCTTATCTTTGGCTAAGGTAATCCAACGTTTTAAGCCTTCATTTTCAGGAAAAAGCTTTAATATTTCACGAT
Organism: Chitinophaga pinensis; assembly: GCA_945878925.1. GTDB lineage: Bacteria > Bacteroidota > Bacteroidia > NS11-12g > UBA9320 > JABWCE01. Next base: position 1,545 of record CAMDXE010000184.1, on the reverse strand, counting down.
CGGTAGTGTAAATATCTTCAGGGTCGCCACTAAGTGCGGCCCATCGAAATGGTCCCTTCCCTTCACAAAATAGTGGGCGAATAAATGCCGGAACAAATCCTGGATAATCAAAGGCGTTTTGAACGCCCATTTCCAAGGCTCGGCCTCTTAAATTATTGCCATAATCGAAAGTGATGCTCCCCTTCTCCTGAAAAAACAACATAAGCTTAACGTGTTCGACCATGGTGGCATAGCTGAGGCTAACATATTTTTTTGGATCTAAGGCCCTTAATCTATCGGCTGCTTCCACATCCATATCCTTAGGAAAATAGCCAACCAAAGCATCATGGGCACTTGTTTGATCGGTTAATAAGTCAGGTATAATGCCGCGTTCTTTTAAACGCGCTAACAAATCGACTGCATTGCCTGGCCAACCAATAGATACGGCCGCTTTTTTTTCTTTAGCAATCAAAGCTTTGTCGATGGCCTCATCCAAGTTATGAACCAGAATATCTAGATAATGGGTTTCTAAACGCTTTCGTATGCGCCATTCTTCCATTTCGGCGGCCAAACAAACGCCTTCATTCATGGTAACAGCTAAGGGTTGAGCCCCACCCATACCTCCTAAACCGGCGGTAACGGTTAGAGTGCCTTTTAAACTTCCATTAAAGTGTTGGCGGGCTGCCTCTCCAAAGGTTTCGTAAGTGCCTTGAACAATTCCTTGAGACCCAATATATATCCAGGATCCCGCGGTCATCTGACCATACATGGTTAATCCTTTGGCTTCTAATTCTCTAAATTTTTCCCAGGTTGCCCAATGAGGTACCAGGTTCGAATTGGCAATAATTACGCGAGGTGCATCCTTATGGGTTGGCAATATGCCTACGGGCTTGCCCGATTGAATAATTAAGGTTTCGGTATCTTCTAAATCTTTAAGGGCTTTTACTATTAAATCAAAACTTTCCCAATTGCGTGCTGCTTTTCCTGTACCTCCATAGACTACCAAATTTTCTGGTTTTTCGGCCACATCGGGGTCAAGGTTATTGCATAACATTCGCAAAGCGGCTTCTTGAATCCACCCTTTGCATGAAAGGTTATTGCCTGTGGCTGCTTTTATTATTCGTTTATTGACTGAACCAATCATTGGGGCAAAATTAAAATAATTTTACGCCAATTTTAAAGGGAATAAAGAATAAATTAGCTTATAATACTAAATGGATAACCACGCCTTGAGTTACTTTTTTCATGGTATTTCCGTCCTGAATCAGGTATTCGAAAACGCAACTGTAAACGCCGGCCAAGCATCGGTTCTTTTTGTCGTATCCATCCCAAATCGGGCTTTTGTCGGATGTATACACATGCTCGCCCCAACGGTTGAATATATTCATTTTAATAAATTCATATTTTCCATAAGGTTGCCAAGTGTCATTAAGCACATCGGCATTGGGTGTAAAGGCATTTGGAAAAAAGATAATACACGCCGTTTCTTCCACAGTAAGGTTTAAGCTATCGCTTACCTTGCCGCATTTATTAGAAACATATACCTTGTAAAATCCAGTAGTGTTT
>CAMDXE010000183.1 GCA_945878925.1 Chitinophaga pinensis | reverse complement strand
CGCCATTGGTGCAGATCCACTATTACTGGGGAGTAATATCATCATCTCCAATGGCTGGGATAAAAATGCTTCAATAAATTTACTTACTGGTAAAACTAATTGGACAACCACTATATCTGATAATGAAGCCACCAGTGGTGGATACATTCTCAGTGGGGGTGACCGTCTGTATTTTTCGGCAGGTAATGAAGGCTTTTTAAATATTCTGAATGGAGCTAATGGTCAATTAGTATTCAGTAATAAAAAAGTAGGTAAATCCTCTTTATATGGAAGCAAATTGATACAATATAAAAACCACCTTTATTTTACTACCGCAGACGGACTGATTAAAACAGATATGGAGGGTAAGATAGTGGTAAAAGTAACAGTTGAAGATACCATTGGTGGATATAATGGTAGCTTTACCAGTGGATTGGCAATTGATCCCAAAACAGGATATATGTACTCAACAAGGGGCAATAGATTTATGTGTTTCAAAGAAAAACTTTAATTTGCGTGCATGAGAACGCTGTTACTCTTTTTAGGATGCTGCTTTTTTACTGTACATACAGTGGCGCACTCCGCTGATACCCTTCACAAATTACAGGTATCAACCTGTGTTTTCTATGCTTCCTTGAATTATTCTAAAGAAACAACAGACTTTATGACTCCAAGCGGCACTTATTTAAAAGATCAATCTTCGATATTATCCTGGGAAAAAGGTATAGGTATAAATGTCACTAAAGAAATGTTTAAGAATTGGTTCGTTTCTATTCCATTCTATTACCGAAAAGATTTTGAAAACTTTAAAATGAAATACAAGGTCGATGATACGGAACTCATAGATTATGATATTAAAGTCCAATCCGACTATTTTATTTCAGGTGTTACTTTATCTAGGAAATTTAAACTCTATCAATCTTCGGCAAAAAATATTGGGGTAAGTATATATCCGTTTCTCGGGTATAATGTTCGGTTCTTGAGTGATAAATATGGTGAGGGGACTGTCGTAAATAGTAAAAACCCAAATGCAAACACCACCATAACTATTGCACCTCATAAAAATGAACGGTATGTGTATAGCGATCTATTAGCTGGACTGATGCTTGAAATGAAACTCTATGGATTTTATTTACAACCTAAATTTCATATTCAGACGGACAACAGAGATAAAAGAGAAATGAGTAATAGTTTAAAAACAAAATCTTTTTCAACTGTTGTGTCTCTCGGTATCGGGTTTTAATTGATTAAATTTAGCTAAAGACACTTCGACCCACAGGCAGTGCCGTCAATATATTTAGTCATACTTTTTGCTTTAAAAATTGGCAGCCCCTGTAGCACATTTACTGTCGCTACTCCACGGTGTTTCGTACCGCCATCAAAAGAGCTACTCCAAAGCATCATTTTGAGCAAAAAGTTCCGCAATACCCCATTGCCCCGCTCATGTATTGCGTATGCCAAAATATACTGCCGGTAGCTACATTAACATAATGACGAATTATAGATTCGCTCCGCATTTTTTAAGAAATAATTCTATAATAAGTCATTATGTTCAAGGGGATAAACCCATGTAGCCAATGCCTTTTTGCCTTCGCACTCAAACACACTGGCCGACATAAAACGGCACAGAACACAAAACGATAAATTTATTGTCCTTTACCTTTGGTAAGTAGATAATTCAAGGCGTATAGTACTTTCAAAATTGGGACCGGGACAAAATAGAAAATTTACTCATCAATCAATCTTACCAAAGAATTCAAATCCTCTTCAAAAAGTTTCGACCTTTGTTCGCTTGCCTCCACTTCAAAGGACTAATCCTAAAATAAGGATTAGTCCTTTTTTTTTGATCCTATTCTAATGGCTTTATTTGCGTCATTGGGTTCCATTTTTATCAATACGAAAATTAGCTCAAATATCTTTTCATCATTTTCAAATAGCCATCTTAGATCTTGCAGATTTATTAAACAACTTATGGGTATTGTCTGAATTTTACAGTATTTAAGCTTTCAAATAATTACATTAAGCTAAGAACCAATTTAATAAACAATTATTTTTTTTACGTAAATATGTTTTTTTCTTTCCTATTATTGTATACAAGTTTCAAACAATTGCACTATGAAAAAAATATACTTTAAGGCACTTTGCACAATTTTCGTGTTGTTGACGCTCATCGTTATGCCGAACAAATGTTTTGGTCAACTCAATGGAAATTACACTTTAAACCCCTCACGAACAGCCACCAATACCAATTATAGAGATTGGGCCTCGGTGGTTGGCGATTTGGTGAGCGGAAGCCGATCGGATGGCGGAACGGCTCAAGGATCAGGCGTTAGTGGCCCTGTAACCATTACTGTTTACGACACAATTTATGAAAATACTGCGATAGAGATTTCGGCCATAACCGGAACATCCTATACCAATACTATAAAATTTAAATCGGCTGGTGGCGATAGTACTAAATGCAAATTACGTTCTGCCTCATCCACATCCACAACAAACGATTATGTGCTTTCGCTTAATGGAGCAGATTACCTGTCGTTTCAGGAAATTGGTTTTGAACGAACCGGTACTAGCACGTATTGCAATGTGGTAGTAATTGGCAACGATGCTGATAATATTAAACTGATTCGCTGTTTTTTGAAAGGCAAAAAAATGCCTAGCAGTTCTACATTAGGTTTTCAATATGGTCCTGGTTCTATTATCTATTATACTGGAAATGGCGACAGCACCCAGATTACACAAAATGAAATTATGTATGGATACAATGGGGTATTTAGTGTTTCGGGGTCGTCGTCGGTCACAATTTCAGCCAATCAGATTGATACAAGCGGGTCGTCGGGCGTATATATGACCACCCAAACCGATTTGCGAATTTTGGGAAACACCTTTAATATGGGCGATTTTGGGGCCGGAAAAGGGCACTACGTATCGTATGGATTTAGAATTGAAACATCGCCATCCCTTATTGCCTTAAACAATAAAATTATCATGTCGGCGGTAAACGGGCAAGTAGTGCGCGCCATCGTAATTGCCAGTGTAAGTACACCCTCTACCTCTCCTCCTTCAATGGTTTGCAACAATACCATAATTAATGTTGGCGGCACCACCGAATGTACGGGTTTTGCCGTTTATGGAACCTATTATCTCAACATCATGTACAATAATGTTTTAATTAATAATTCATTGACCAATGCAAGTGCCTATTATCATTATGCGGCCTATGCCAACAGCAATATTCGAATTCTCAACAACAACTTGGTTAATAAAGGTGGAGGCTATGCCATTAATGTCCCGGGCACTAATACCGGAGATATTGATTCCTTAGATTACAATAATTTATATAGCAATGGCAATTATATTGGCAATTGGAATGCCACCAATTATTCAACATTTTCGGGTTGGCAATCGGGTACCGGACGCGATGTATATAGCATGAATGTTGATCCTGGATACACAAGCAATAGCAATTTACATGTATCCAATATTAAATTAAATGGAAAAGCAAAACTCGATTCGCGTATCACCACCGATATTGATGGCGACACCCGCGACAATGCCACCCCAGATATTGGCGCGGATGAATTTTTTCCAGCCACTTTAGATGCCGGCGTAGCAAACTTAGATAGCCCTTTATTGTTTTGCGCAGGCAAACAAAATGTAAGAATTAGTTTTCAAAACTATGGGTTCGACACCATAAAAAGCGTCCAAATTCAATGGTCTATAAATGGAACAAGTCAAAACGCCTACAGTTGGACAGGCACCTTGGCACCCGGCAATTCGGCCGCCA
>CAMDXE010000182.1 GCA_945878925.1 Chitinophaga pinensis | reverse complement strand
ATAAGGCTGCAACCGTAGCTTTCTCAAATGCCATAAAAGATTATCCAGATTTACCTCAAAAAGAAGAATTTGAATTTTTAACCGTTAAAGCGCACTACCTTTATGCTAAAAATTCAATATTAAAAACTCAAATCGAAAGATATACCAAGGCTTTAGAAGCCTCCAAAGATTATTACGCCGAAAACTCGCAGAGTAAAAGTGCTTATAATACCGATTTGAAAAGTTTAGTAACCCTTATTAACGACGGTATTAAAAAGGCTGAACAGGAGCTATTAAAAAAACCATTGCCTGCAAAACCAAACCCCGTATCCCTAAATTAAAACTTATTTAACACACCATAATGAAAAAAGAAGAAAAAGTTTCGAGTTCAGCAGTAAGCCGCGACACAAGATTGCTTGATGGACCTACAGGTAACCTTTATGAAACTGTGGCCATTATTGCCAAACGTGCCGGACAAATTTCTTTGCAAACCAAAGAAGAAATGCATCAACGACTTGATGAATTTATTGGCGACAACGACAATTTGGAAGAAGTGTTCGAAAACCGTGAACAAATTGAAATTGCAACTTATTTTGAACAACAACCGAAGCCAACTTTAATGGCTACGGAAGAATTTTTGAAAGATAAAATTTATTACCGAAATCCAGCTAAGATGGATGTTGAATAATAAAAAAATAGTATTAGGGGTATGTGGCAGCATTGCAGCCTACAAGTCGGCCATACTCACCCGATTGCTTATTAAATCGGGTGCTGAAGTCAAAATTATACTTACCCCTGATGCTCATAATTTTATTACCCCTCTAACCCTTTCTACCTTAAGCAAGAACCCTGTTTTATCGGAATATTCTAATTCCAAAACTGGCCAATGGAACAACCATGTTGAATTGGCGCATTGGGCCGATGTTATTCTTATTGCCCCTATCACTGCCAACACGCTTGCAAAAATGGCAAATGGCATTTGCGACAATCTTTTATTAGCCACTTATTTTTCGGCCAAGTGCAAAACAATTTTGGCGCCAGCCATGGATTTGGAAATGTATAAGCACGATACCGTTACCACAAACCTTAACCGCTTATTAGACCATGGAAATTTAATCATTCCGGCCGAAACAGGTGAATTGGCAAGTGGACTAACGGGCGAAGGACGCATGGCCGAACCTGAGCATATACATGCATTTATCGAATCTTTTTTTTTAACACCAAAACCACTCTTTGGCTTGAAGGCCATGGTAAGTGCAGGGCCTACCTATGAAAAAATAGACCCTGTTAGGTTTTTAGGCAATCATTCGTCGGGCAAAATGGGAATAGCCATTGCTAATGCATTGCATGAAAACGGGGCACAAGTAAGCTTAATTATTGGGCCTACGCATGAAACGGATATTTGCAATGGTATTGAAATTGTGTCGGTTACAACGGCCCATGAAATGCATAAAGCCTGTATATCTTTGGCAACAAAATCGAATATTGTGGTGATGAGCGCGGCTGTAGCCGACTATACGCCAAAGCATGCTTCGCTTAATAAACTAAAAAAATCGGCAGATGAATTGTGTATTGAATTGGTAAAAACACCAGATATTTTAAAAGAATTGGGCGAGCACAAGCCTAAAGATCAAATTTTAGTAGGCTTTGCTTTAGAAACCGAAAATGGAATAGAGCACGCCAAAAACAAGCTTAAATCAAAAAATTTGGATTTTATTGTTTTGAATTCGCTCGAGGACGAAGGCGCTGGTTTTAAAACAGATACCAATAAAATTACAATCATTGATAGCTTAAACCAAATACAAAGCTTCGATTTAAAGTCAAAAAAAGCGGTGGCCAACGACATTGTAATAAAAATTACTGAACTTGCACACGCCAAATGAAATACATACTCATACTCGCCTTATTGTTTCTTTTAAGCCCATTTAAGGGCGCTAAAGGGCAAGATTTGAATGCCAATGTACGAATTTTAACCAACGATCTTGCCAATGCCGACAAGGCTTTAGTGGCAGATTTGCAAATGGCTATTTTCAATTTTTTAAATAATAAGAAATGGAGCGACGATAAAATTCAGATCAATGAAAAAATCGATTGCACCTTTATCATCAATTTAAAAACACAGCAGTCGGATAATTTTACGGCTACCGTCGAAATACAATCGAGCCGCCCAGTTTACGGTTCGTCCTACAATTCGATAGTATTTAGGCATCTTGATAATTGGGATTTCAAATACTCCCTCTATCTTCCCCTCGACTTTCAAGAAAGTTCATATAGCGGCCAGCTTACAAGCTTGCTTGCCTATTATAGCAATCTTATACTAGGAATGGATTACGACTCGTATTCGCAAGACGGTGGATTAAACTATTACCGAAAGGCAAAAGCCGTTAAAGACCTTGCTATGAATGAGGCTGGATGGGGCATTAGAGATGGAAAAAATAATTTTAATCGCTGGTTTTTAATCGAAAATTTATTGGATGAGCGCTATAAAACCATTCATTCGGCCTTATATTTCTATCATATCAAGGGTATGGACCTAATGTATAAAGACATTGAAATTGGACGTACAGCCATACTTGATGGGTTAACAGAATTGAAAAAAATATATAATATTTATCCAAACTCCTTTACATTGTTTTTGTTTTTTGAAGCCAAAAACAAAGAGTTGATTAAAATATTTAGCAAAGCTAGCCCCTCTCAAAAAAACAGGGCCCACGAATTGCTATCACTACTCAACCCATACAATCGCAATAAGTATGATGAAATGCTAAAATAATTAGCCGAAAATTTTAAAACAATATCACTACTCGTTATTTAACAAACAAGTTTTTCAGCTCCACAGCATCTTCAGGTTTAATTTTACTTGCCATCACCAATCGCAATTGGCGTCGGCGCAAGGCTCCATCAAATTTTTCGATTTCCTCGGCAGTTTGAGGCAATAATTCGGGTACGGCAACGGGTTTGTTTCTCGAATCGAGGGCCACAAAGGTATAATAGGCATCGTTGCATTTAATTTTTTCGCCTCGCGGAATATTTTCGGCCCATACTTCGATAAATACTTCCATCGAACTTTTAAAAGCTCTGGTAACCCAGGCTTTGATGTTCACAACATCGCCTAATTTAATGGGTTCTTTAAACGATACCGAATCTACCGCAGCCGTTACCACAATGCAATTAGAGTGCTTTTGGGCAGCAATTGCCGAGGCTATATCCATCCAATGCAATAGCCTCCCTCCCATTAAATTATTCAAAGTATTGGTATCGTTTGGCAATACAATTTCGGTCATATTGGTTAAAGAGTCATTAGGCGTTTTAGAAGATATCATAATGTAAAACTTTAGTTGGTGGGTGTTGGTATTAAATAATCCAGTATTTCGAGTACTGCATTAGCCATTTGATTTTTGGAGTCTTGCAAAGGATTTACTTCGGTTATTTCCATGGCCACAATTTTTGGTGAGTTAAATAAAAGGCTTAATAGATCCTTTGCATTTTTTAGAGTCATACCGTCGGGCGTACTCGTTCCTGTGCCTTCCGAAACGCTTGGATCCATGCTATCAACATCAAAGGAAATATAAATTAAATCGCAAGTCTCAAGATATTTTAAGGTTTCGGCAGCGATGGTGTTCATCGTTTTTGACTTAATATCCTCTGCTCCGTAATATTTAATTTTATTGTCGGCTATGTCCTTCCATTCGGGCGATTCTAAATCGCGAATTCCTATATAAACCACATCTTCGGGAAACAACTTGGGATGAATATGTCGGTCGCCGGCATGGGTTAATTTTTTCCAATAATGTTTAGTGGCCTCGTCAATT
>CAMDXE010000181.1 GCA_945878925.1 Chitinophaga pinensis | reverse complement strand
CCCATTAAATTATATAATCCCTTTGGTGAAGGTTTATACAATTTGGTACTTGCCGGATACATAGCATTATCGATGGAGTAATAGCTAAGCTCTTGCCCTTCTTTGGTCAGATCTACTCCATAGTTAAGATTATACTTTTCTTTTGTTTTTATCAAATATTTTTTGATAATCCAGGCCGAACGCCAGTCGGGCTCATGCTGCTGTAAATACGAATGATAAAATGCCGATTGCCATTGTTTTTCGGAAGGCAAGTTCACCAAAATTTGATAATTAATTGAAGAATCCATCGCCAAAAGTTTCTGATTCATTTTTATTTGCAGCCATGCGCAGTAAGCAAGTGCTTGAGCTTGAGAAACACCCACCACTGGATAATTATCGTATTTTGGATGCCAAAAATAAAATTTTCTCATAGGATCATTATACGAATCTTCGAAATCGGTATTCCAACACGTTGTATCTGGCCAAACGTTAGAACCCAGATTCAAACTCACAAAATTTCGATAATCGAAGTTGCTAACTTCTTCAGAAAATATATAGAATTCGGAAGTTTTTACGGCATGAGATGTTTTTACAAAATTTACCGAATCGTTTCCTTCCAATCCCTTCAATGTATAATCTAGAGCTTCTATTTTAACCCATTTTTTTGAAATCGATTTTGGCAGTTTATCATACGCTTGCCCAAACAGATTTGTTGCTGCAAGCAAGGTTAATACTAAGGGTATGGATTTCATAATTTGGATAGCAAATATATGGCATCTATGCCTTTTCAAAGCCTTTATATACCTAAGGATTTATTCGGCTACTTATCCTTAATTTTGCCATGCAAATTTTTACAGTTCTAAGCTTGCCAATGCTCCTTATTCAAAACCACTCAACCGAACCCTATTTTAATCAAGCCACAGAAGAGTATTTGCTAAAACATACAGACGAAGACATTTTTATGCTATGGCGCAACGACAATGCCATAGTGGTGGGAAAACATCAAAACACTTTGGCCGAAATTAATATGGGTATAGTGAATGAAAAAAAAATAAAAGTGGTTCGCCGTCTGACTGGTGGTGGAGCAGTTTATCACGATTTAGGCAATTTGAATTTCACATTTATTATGCGTTATGATGAGGCTCATCCCGAAATTAATTTTAAAAAATTTACTCAACCCATCGTCGATCTGCTGTTGGAATTAGGTATTTCGGCTGAATTTTCGGGCAGAAATGATATTTTAATTGAAGGTCAAAAAATTTCGGGAAATGCCGAACATGTTTTTCATCAAAAAAAAAGAATCTTGCACCACGGCACTCTTCTATTTTCATCACAAATTTCGAACCTTTCGGCGGCTTTAAAAGTCAACCCCCTTACATTTGAAGATAAGGCCGTAAAATCAAAAAGAAGCAGAGTAACCAATATTTCAAGTTATTTGCCCATACCTCTTTCTGTAATAGATTTTGAGGAAAAGGTAATGAATTACGTAAAAAGATGTTACCCCTATGCTAAATCCTACCAATTTACAGCAACCGATATTGAAGCTATTAAGCGCTTGGCGTATGAAAAATACAGCCAATGGCATTGGAATTTCGGGTATTCGCCTAGATACACTTTTAATAAAAATACAAAAGTTGCAGATGGATTTTTTGAAGTTCAGCTTAATGTTGAGAAAGGAGAAATTGAAAGCATTAAAATTGATAGCAACTTGTTTTCAAAAAACGAAATTGAAACCTTAGAAACGGCATTGACAGGACTGGAGCACCGCCAGGAAATAATTTTGGAGCAATTAAAAAACAGTAACAGCGGCGGTAATTTTAAAAATATGAGTGAGGAAGAATTAATGGGGGCGTTTTTTTAAAATCACATAATTATCGTCCTAAGGCACCAAGCATATTTTTAACTTAAAAAAGATTCCTTTTGCGTGGGAATGATAAAGACCAAAATTTATAAAATACAGAGTATTGACCAAAAAACAAAAAGTATCTCATATCATCCAAATTCTCGAAGAATTGTTTCCTAATCCTCCAATTCCATTGGTGCATAAAGATGCCTATACCCTCTTGATTTCTGTATTGCTTTCGGCACAATGCACCGATGAACGCGTAAATAAAATTACGCCTTTGCTTTTTAAATTGGCTAACAATCCATTAGATATGAGCAATCTTAGTATCGAAACCATACGAGAGATTATTAAACCATGTGGCCTTTCGCCCGCCAAATCGAAAGCAATTTTTAACTTAAGCCATATTTTAATAAATAAGTATCATGGCGAAGTGCCAAATTCGTTCGAGGCTCTTGAAGAGCTACCTGGTGTGGGGCACAAAACCGCTTCGGTGGTTATGAGCCAAGCGTTTGGGGTTCCGGCTTTTCCGGTCGATACGCATATACATAGGCTGGCCACACGCTGGGGGCTTAGCTCGGGTAAAAACGTTACGCAAACCGAAAAAGATTTAAAGCGATTAACGCCAAAATCGAAATGGAATACGCTTCATCTGCAAATAATTTATTTTGGGCGAGCCTTTTGTCCTGCTCGGGGGCATAAGCCTGAAGTTTGCCCCATTTGTAGTATTTATGGTTAAGCTAACCCTAAAAATACTTATCAATTAAATACACCATCGATCCTATTGCCGCAGCTCCCATTTCGAGTTCACGCTTATGCACGTTTTCGAATACATCCGATTTGGCATGATGAAAATCGAAATAGCGTTGGCTATCGGGCAAAAACCCAATAAGTATCATATTGGGATTAATCGTTAATGCCGAATCTAATTTTAAAGGATTAATATCAACACCTCCGCCACCTCGTTTGAACACATGGCAGCCATAAGGTTCCAATACAGATCGATAATCGGTAATAATGTTAAACAAACTATCAGAGGCCGATATTGAAAACCCACGTGGCGTATGTCCGCCGGCATCGCTTTCCAAAGCCATCAAATGACGCTCTCCCTTATCTTTTACCCATTGCGCATAACCCTTACCTCCCCTATTTCCATTCTCTTCATTCATAAATAAAACAATTCGCACGGTGTGCTTTGGTCTATAGCCATTGGCTCTAATCATTCGCAATACTTCAATGCTGTGTACAATACCTGCTCCATCGTCGTGGGCCCCTTCACCAATATCCCAGCTGTCCAAATGCCCCCCTACGGTTATTATAGGCGCTAATTTTGATTTGCCCCTAATTTCGGCCACCACATTAAAACTTTGTTTGTCGGGTAAGGTTTTGCAATTAAGGCGAAGTCCTATTTCTAAATCAGGCATGTCATTCAAGCGCCTGCTTAACATTTCGGCATGTTCGGTACTTATAGCTACGGCTGGAATTTTATTATTTTCATCGGTATAACCCATGCCTCCGGTATGTGGATTATTGTCGTGTTTATGCGTCATGCTTCTAACAATTACGGCAACGGCTCCATACTCGGCCGCCTTCGACGCACCATTATACCTTTGGCCCACACAGGCCCCATAAGCTTCAAATCCATTGATAGTTTTTGCATCAAATGGTTTGTTTAAAAAAACAATTTTTCCTTTTATGGCTTTTTCGCCTAATAATTCCAAATCTTCGAGGCCATAAGCCATAATAACTTTGGCTTTTAACAAACCATTAGTCCCCACCGATCCTCCTAATGCTGTAATGTTCAATCGTGTATCGTCGTGATAAATAGTGGCTAATTCTATATTTCCTCTTGACCAACAAGGCACCGTTATCGGAATTTTATAAACGGTATCAACCCACATCGATTTTAATAAATTGTAGCCCCAATTTACGGCGGAGTCGGCGGCCGCACTTCCGCTAATTCTGTGGCCTACATCT
>CAMDXE010000180.1 GCA_945878925.1 Chitinophaga pinensis | reverse complement strand
CGAGTAGAAGTGCCGTTATACAATTCTAATTCTATAATACCAACTAATGAAATACAAATTGAAGGCGTATAACGTAATAATCACAACCACTACCGTATGCAAATAATTGAGAAGATAAAGCAGGCTAAAGACACGTTATTTTCCTTCGAAATATTGCCACCCTTAAAAGGCAAAAGCATTGACTCTATTTTTAGATGCATTGATGGGTTAATCGAATTTAATCCTGCGTTTATTGATGTTACCTATCACCGCGAAGAATATATATTAAAGAAACGCCCTGACGGAAGTTTTGATCGAATCTCAACGCGCAAACGCCCTGGTACCGTCGCAATTTGTGCATCTATTCAAAATAAATACAAGGTAGATGCTGTCCCTCATATTATCTGTGGAGGATTTACCAAAGAAGATACCGAAAATGCCTTAATTGAATTAGACTTTTTAGGCATTCGTAATGTGTTGTTGCTAAGGGGCGATAATTTAAAAACCGAATCGCATTTCATTCCTGAACCTAAAGGACATAGTAATTCTTTAGAGCTTATTCATCAAGTGAAGAATATGAATAATGGCATCTATTTAGACGAGGAGCTCGAAAACCCAACGCCAACCTCGTTTTGCATTGGCGGAGCCTGTTATCCCGAAAAACATCAGGATGCGCCAAATGTAAAATCAGATCTTAATTTTTTAAAACGAAAAACCGAAGCCGGTGCCGAATTTTTAACCACGCAGATGTTTTTTGATAACAAAAAATATTTCGATTTTGTAGATTTATGCCGCAATCATGGCATTACAGTCCCAATAATACCTGGCATCAAGCCCATTACCAACAAAAACCAACTCTTTTTATTGCCTAAAATATTTAATACGGATATTCCTTTTGAATTGTCAAACGAAATTGAGAAAGCCAAAACCGATGAAGCGGTAAAACAAATAGGCATCGAATGGTGCCAAGCCCAATGTAAAGAATTAAAAGAACATAAGGTGCCAGTTATTCATTTCTATACAATGGGTTTTGCCGAAACAACGCGCGCTATAGCAAAAGGATTGTTTTAAGTATGTTAGGGTTATTCCATTCCTACCGCATTAAATTAAAGACTAAATTTATCAAAGTATAATTTCATTTTGTATCCCTAACCAAAAGAGCCTAACCTTCAGCAATAGAAATTCACATGCACGGAAGAGTATTTAAATCAACAGGTAGCTGGTATAGGGTTTTAAGCGATAAAGGCATTCATTACGATTGTAGAATAAAAGGTAAATTCAGGTTAGATAAGTCAAAGCTTACAAATCCTGTAGCAGTTGGCGACACTGTAGAGTTTGACTTGGAAGAAAAAGAGGAAAAGCAAGGCGTAATTACAAAAATTGATGAACGTAAAAATTATCTGATTAGGCGTTCAAATAAATTATCAAAGCAGTTTCAAATTATTGCATCCAATGTAGATCAGATATTGCTTGTGGCTACAATTGCTAAGCCACGGACTACAACCGTTTTTATCGATCGCATATTAATGACTGCCGAGGCTTATCGCATACCGGTTATACTCATTTTCAATAAACGCGATGTTTATTCTTCAGAAGAACAACGCTTACTTGAAGCGTATTGCAAAATATATACATCCATTGGGCTCGAGGTAAAGATTGTTTCGGCATTTGATGCAACCGATCTTCAAAGCCTTAGAAAACCAATAGCGAATAAGATATCGCTCATTACAGGACATTCGGGAGTAGGGAAATCTACCTTAATGAACCAGCTCAATCCTTCGCTTACATTAAAAACAGGTAGTTTGAGCAAATACTACCAACGCGGTACACACAACACCACCTTCGCCGAAATGCATACCATTTCGGAGCAAACGTTTATCATTGATACCCCTGGCATCAAGGATTTTGGGGTCGTTGACTTTGAATCTGAAAACATCTCTTTATTTTTCCCCGATATTCGCCATTATGCTGGAAAATGTAAGTTTAACAACTGTAAACATATCGACGAACCCGAATGCATGGTCCTCAATGCATTAAGAAACCAACATATTTATGTGTCGCGTTACGAAAGTTATTTAAATATCTTGGCTACCCTTTAATATTTGCGATACTTTGTGAATAATTCAGGTAGTAAAGGGATGAGATTGGCGTAATGGTTTACTTCATTTTGGGAAAATCATAATTTTTATGGGATTACCTTATGAACAATAAAACGCCTAGAGCAATCGAGCACAAAAAAAATGTAAAGAGAGTTTTTACGAATAACCATTAAAATTTATTGGGGCGAATAGCTAGTATTTATAGGCATCTGAGCCAATTTATGGCCTACTTGAAATGAATTGCAATTAAGCTATAATTTAGGTTGTAGGGCTAGTTTTGTCTAAAAATGTATGCAATGGATTGATATTTGTGAAGGACTTAATATAACAAAAAAAAAAAAAACGTATTGCAAAAGTCAATTATCTATCCTTTATTTGCCAAGTTAGAAAACTAATACATAATGAAAACTTATACAATCTCCTCTCCGGTGCTCTCTTTGTCTAAAACTGAGTTAAAAAGAAAGTCAAACACAGGTAAGTTATCCGCCTTGTTCGGCGATGTTTATTCTAAATTTAAAAATTCAAAAGGGTTTTTAGTCTTCATGGTTTCAGTATTACTGGCAACCACGGCGTTTAGTGTACCTGTGATTAATACCCAACCTGCACAAGCACTTCATATTTGCAGTAGTAGTACGGGTTCACTCGTAGTTGGCGCTTCAAATTCAGGAGGAGGAAGCCTTGGATATCAATGGCAGGTTGCAAGTTCAAGTGGAGGATCCTTTACCGACATTACAACGGGATATGGAGCTACCTATCAAACATTTATATTAACTCAAATCTTAGGTTCTGATTTAAGCCTTTTTTACCGGGTTGTGATTGATGAAATAGGGGGTACAGCTCCAGGATCTATAACTTCTAATGTGGGTTATTTTACTCTAATTAATGGAGTACCTACCTTTACATCTCATCCAAGTAATCTATCAGTATGCAACGGTTCTGCTGCTCCGTTTTCAGTTACTGTAGCAAGCAATAACAGTGCAATGCTTCAATACCAATGGCAGGTTCAGGAAAATTCAACAGGTGGCTATACAAATTCAAATTCAGGCTCGAGCACCTCAGCGGCATTTACAACTTGGACGCCAACCACTACAAATAGCTTTACCTTTAATTCCGCCCAATTAGAAGCTGACGATCGAGATCAAATACGAGTTATAGTACGAAATATTTGTGGTTATGATACTTCGAATGATGCACTTCTCACCGTAGATCCCGTACCCAATGTTACCATTACGTCTTCAAGTCCAATGACGCAATGCCAATCAGGATCATCAACGCCGGTGATAACCGTAACTAATTCAATCCTTAGCGCTCGCCGAGCATCTGCTGCATCAAATTGGTCGGTGGCTTACAATTTTATTAATAACGTAACTGCAACTACAACTCCTCTCACAGTAAGCGGTTCAGGCAACACAACGGGTAATCTTTATACTTTACCTGTAAGTTCTGCGGCTGGGACGTATACCTATACCTTAAGTACCATCACCAATACCACAACAGCAGCATCCCCACAATGTAATCGAACAATTACTGGACAAACTTTAACCGCCATTGTTAATCCAGAGCCGATAGTAGCCATTAAATTCAGTAGTGGTACAACAATTTCAAGTGGAAATAATCAGATTAATTTATGTGAAGGAACAGGCAGTACATTTAAAGTAGATGTATCCAACGCAATAGCTCCTTCGGGCAATGTATCTTGGACCCTAACGAATAGCGGAACATTTGAAGCAGCGGCCAATGGCAGTTCAGCATCAGCGATAACCCCAACAACAACTTTTTCTACATTCATCGCAACAGGCACTGGAAATG
>CAMDXE010000179.1 GCA_945878925.1 Chitinophaga pinensis | reverse complement strand
ATTCAAGGTTAATGCTATCAAGCGTCGTTAATGTTTTATCTAAATCTTTGAGTAGTATTTCGGATCGGGAGGACGGTTTTTGTTTTATCATCGATACAACCATAGTCGCAGATTTCAGTACCCCATTTTGAAATCTATCGGCTAAATTAATGCCTCGGCAAATATCGGGGCGTTCCTGTTTTAATTGATTTTTTAAGTCCAGCTTATAGTAGTAAGATCCCGTTTTAAAAGCCGATGATCCGGCCGACCGAAAAGGAGTTGATATGTGCGGGCAAGCCGTCGTTTCCTCATCGCTTATTTGAAAATCGGGCCCATAAGTACAAAGTATGTACAAATCATGGCCAACCCCTTTGAGCGAACGAATGGAGTAAATATGTCTGTCGAGGGCATAGGTTAGGCTTTGATGGTTTCCCGTAGCCAAATCAAGAAAGTCGATTCGCATCTGGGTGCTCGACAAACTTGTCCAAATGTATTGATTGGTTGAGGTGTTGTTTAAGGTTTTTTGCAAAATAAACCGAGTAGGTATTTCAACCAATACATTCCAAAGGTCATAAAATGAAGTATCAAATTTTGTGATATTCCAGGTATTGTAAAGTGCGCCTCTTCCCTCATCAATTTTATAAAGTACCAAAAACCCTTGTTCTTCGAGAGATACTACTTCTGTGTTGCTTGGAATTTTGTCTAGTTTTATTTCAATACGTGTCGCTTGCGCTGTACACGATATGGTAATTCCGAAAAAATATAAAAAGAAAACGAGTGCTGATTTCATTTTTGTAATGGGTGCAAAAATACAGCAATAGCCTGCCTTGCAGATAAGTGATTTGTGTAATTTTGTCAAAAAAAATAGACGGGGATTTATTTTTTTTTAAAAAACGTGTAGTTTAGCACAGAATTGTGTAATATATTTGTAACATTATTTTACCTATGAAAGTTAACGTGCTATTCCTATTTATGTTGGTTATGGTTTTTATGCCCACCAATTCGGCAACGGCCTCTTCATCATTATCGTTAAATTCTTCAAATCCAGTAGTAGTTTTAGGGCAAAATTATCCAAATCCTGCCAAGGGAAAAACAGTAATTTTGGTTGAATTTGCAAGCAACGAAGCCATACTAATTGTTTACAATGTATTAGGCAAGTTGGTTGAGCAACGTGTAATATCGGCCGACCAAAAGCGCATCACCCTTGATGTTTCTGAATATAAAGAGGGAATTTACCTTTACTCTATCGAAGCCGACGGTAAAAAAATTACCAAACGCATGACTGTAAGTAAATAGGCGGCAGCTAATTAGCGAGTTTAGCCTATAACATTAATCGCGCTAAGGCAAAATAGAGAAATAATCCCACCAAATCATTAGTAGTTGTAATAAATGGACCCGTTGCCAAAGCGGGGTCTATCTTGTATCTATCCAAAATTAATGGAATTAAAGTGCCGAGAATGGAGGCAAATAAAATAACGGCTAACAGCGAAATACTTACCACCTCGGCAATATTCAAAGGATTGCCCATAAGCGCCGAATAAGCCAGCAATAGGCCTGAACAAATTAACCCATTAAGCAAGGCCACCGAAAACTCTTTGGCCAAACGCGGAAAAATATTTTTGGTATCCAGATTGTCGTTGGCCAAACCTTGAACAATAATAGCCGACGATTGCACACCGGCATTGCCTCCCATGGCCGCAACCAGAGGCATAAATAAGGCCAATTGAAGGTTTGCCGATAATTGACTTTCGAATCCTTTTATTACAAACGAATTCATGAGCCCCCCTCCTAAACCAATAATAAGCCAAGGCAATCGCGAACGCGACAAAACCCATACTTTGTCTTTCGATTCTACATTTTCGCTAATACCCGACAACAATTGATAATCTTTATCGGCCTCTTCTTTTACAAAGTCGATAACATCGTCGATAGTTACAAGCCCAATTAAGCGTTTCAGAGAATCGACGATTGGCAAAGCGTCCAAATCGTATTTGCTCATAATATTGGCTACTTCTTCGCCTCGGGTATGCACCTCAGCCGAAATTACATTGCTATCGAAAATTTGAGAAACTTTTGTTTTGGCTTTTTCTAGTAATATTAATTTGAGTGGCACTATGCCCAACAAAATATCGTTGTTGTCCACTACATATATGGCATTAACCTTGGTTACATTTTCGGCTTGTTTTCTTATTTCTTCGGTACATTGAGCCAGGTCCCAATTTAAATTCACTTTTATCAGCTCTTTGGCCATCAATCCTCCAGCCGTATCTTCGTCGTGATGCAATAGCGACACCAATTGAATGGAGTATTCAAGGTCGGACACATAACTTATTATTTCCTGCGAAAGGGCTTTAGGTAGGTCGTATAAAATATCAACCGCATCGTCCGAATTTAAGTTTTCGATAAAGCGAGAGGCGATTTCTCGGGGCGAATACATCATTAAGAGCATTTCGCGTTTATCGTCTTCTACTTCGGCAATAACTTCAACAGCCTTATTAACTTCTAGATGGTCGAGGCAATATTTGCATTCGTCTTTGGTAAGTTTATAGAAAAGTTCGGCAATGTCGGCTGGAAATAATAAGGTTAGGGCCGAAGTGATTTCTGCCGACAAATCCCTGCTAATCCATGATTTTAGCTCATCTACAAATGATTCTGTAAGCTGAAATTGTGACATATCCGGTTATTTTTACAGGGTTTAAAATTTAGCTAGTCCTTATAGTATCGACTACCTAAACTCGAGTTTGCTTAGCGTTGTTTTTCTATAAATTGGGTAAGTTCGACGAACTGATTTACAGAAAGGGTTTCAGGTCGCAATTTAGCAAAAGGATGTTTTAAAAAGGCTTCTTTTAAATTAAATTTAGCTAAACTGTTTAGCATCGTTTTTCGACGTTGGTTAAAGGCCGTTTTTACGACATCAAAAAACAAGGTTTCGGAACACGGCAGTGTATAATTTACCCTTCTTTGGCAGCAAATTACAGCTGAATCTACCTTAGGCGGTGGGAAAAATGCGCCAGGAGAAAGTTTAAATTCAATTTTTACCTCATAAAAAGCCTGAACCAAAACCGATAAAATGCCATACGTTTTATTGCCATGCAAAGAAGCGATGCGTTGCGCTACTTCTTTTTGAAACATGCCAGCCATCAATGGAATAGAGCTTCGATGCTCGAGCATTTTAAAAATTATTTGCGACGAAATGTTATAGGGGTAATTGCCAATCAAAATAAATTCGCCCTTAAAAAGCTGGGTTAAATTGAGATTTAAAAAATCGCCCTCCATCAAAAATGGTTTTTGCAATAGGTTTTGGTCTTGCAAAAAGGTGGCCGATTCTAAATCTATTTCGATGGCATGTATTATTTTATTGGGTTGTTTTAAAAGAAATTTGGTTAAAATGCCTTTTCCAGGCCCTATTTCAAGCACGTTTGTTGTATTGCATTTATTTATAAGTTGGGCTGTTCGCTCAGCCGAATGTTGATCGGTTAAAAAATGCTGGCCAAGGTGTTTTTTTGGTTTTACCACGGCGCAAAATTAGGGGATATGTTGCGGGTTGACTATCGGCAAGGTGTTTTAATATAAATATTTCACCAGCAGTAGACCACAGGCCTAACTTATTTTCCTGAAAAAACATTTTAATTACTAATTATTTTGATTATTTTTGCCACCCTTAAAAACGATTACTTAATACAATGCTATTAAACACAGAAAGCAAGAAAGAAATTTTCAAAACCTTTGGTGGTAGTGAAACCAATACCGGTTCGGCCGAAGGCCAGGTAGCGATGTTTACCAAACGCATTTCGCACCTTACCGAGCATTTAAAAATTAATAAGAAAGATTTTTCTACGGAATTAAGTCTTGTTAAATTGGTTGGAAAGCGCCGTGCCTTGCTTGATTATATCGCCAAAAAAGATATTTATAAATATCGCGATCTTATCAAACAATTAGGAATACGCAAGTAACGACACGCCCACATTTGTTGGGATAATTTATTAAGAAACCGAATTT
>CAMDXE010000178.1 GCA_945878925.1 Chitinophaga pinensis | reverse complement strand
CTCCACCTTTTTACTTGAAAATAATCGTGCCGACTATCAAATTAATACACAAAACTGGTCCTTATATTTTCCCTATAAATTTTATGAAATGTATGGCAAACATTCTATTTATGGCGATTACCCTGTAGTTAATATTTCATTTCAAGCCGCGCAAGCTTATTGTGTTTGGTTATCGAATACTTATAATGCCCTGGAAAACCGCGCGTTTAAAAAAGTACGCATTCGCTTACCTACTCAAAAAGAATGGGAATGGCTGGCCAAAGGAGGCAATTCCAATTTTTACTATCCATGGGGTGGCCCATATTGCCGGAATTCGAGGGGTTGTTATTTAGCAAATTTCTGTCCCCTTCAGGAGCAATATCTTTACAAAGTGGGTCATGAATATTTTTATAATTATCCCAACAACGACAAGTCAAGCAGCCGAGATGCCGACGGAGCCATAATACCGGTTCATATCAAATCATATTTTCCCAATTTAATTGGCTTATACAATTGCTCGGGCAATGCAGCCGAAATGGTTGCCGAATATGGCATTAGCAAAGGAGGTTCGTGGAATTCGAATAATCTAGATATAGCCATTAAGAGCCACGAAACCTATACGGAGGCCAATGCAAATACTGGGTTTAGGATATGGATGGATGTGCTCGAAAAATAAGGTTACAAACCCATAAGGACCTCAAGTGGATCAACCCCTGAAAGCATCATTTGGGGATTTTCGAGCAAACGTTTTACCATTACCAAAAAACCAACCGATTCTCGCCCATCAATAATGCGGTGATCATACGACAGGGCGACATACATCATGGGGCGAATTACCACATGGCCTTTTTCAGCTATCGGCCTTTCCAAAATATTATGCATCCCCAAAATTGCCGATTGCGGAGGATTAATAATCGGCGTGCTTAGCATAGACCCAAAAACCCCTCCGTTTGAAATAGTAAATGTTCCTCCACTCATTTCTTCGATGGACAATTTATTATCGCGTGCTTTGGCGGCTAAGGTCATTACATTTTTTTCAATATTCCAAAGGGTGGCTGTTTCTACGTTTCGCATCACAGGTACCATAAGCCCCTTTGGGCCCGATACGGCTATGGATATATCACAAAATTCATTATAAATAATATCGGTGCCGTCGATGTAGGCATTAACCGCCGGATATTTTTGCAATGCCAAAACGCAGGCACGGGTAAAAAACGACATAAATCCCAAACCCACTCCGTGTTTTTCCTTAAATTTCTCTTTGTATTGAGTACGAATATCCATAATCGGTTGCATGTTCACCTCGTTAAAGGTAGTGAGCATGGCCGTTTCATTTTTGGCCGACACCAAACGCTTGGCAACAGCTTTTCGCAAGTTGCTCATTTTTTCGCGGCGTTGGTTTCTGAAAATAGCAGAATTTTTATCGCCGGTTTCTGCCTTTTCAGCAATTGGGGCTAAAGGTTTTGGCACTGCAATAGCAGCGTCTTCTTTGGTAATTCTTCCTTCTTTTCCGGTTCCGCTAATTTCGGCAGGTGCAATTCCTTTTTCTGATAAAATTTTTGCCGCTGCCGGCGATGGAGTGCCTGCTGCATAATGGCTGATTACTGCTGTAGCTTGAGGTATGGCTGAACTTTGTTCTGCTTTGGTTTCCAGTGTCAGTATAGTTTTAGTTGGAACTTTTGCTTCTGTATTTATTGTAGCGGCAACGACCCCTATTTTAATATCCGATCCTTCGGGTGAAAGTATTTTTAAGGTTCCGGCATGGGTTGCATTCAAATCAACTGTTGCTTTGTCCGATTCTATTTCGGCCACAGCCTCATCCATTTCCACATAGTCGCCATCCTGTTTTAACCATTTCGAAATGGTTACTTCCGAAATGGATTCGCCAACAGCCGGTATTTTTAATTCAATTATCATTATTTATGTAAAAATTCTGCCGCAAAGGTAAAGCAATTTGCGATTTGGAGATTTGAAAATTTGGAAATTTGTGAATATCCAAACTAATGTAACAGCATGGAAATAATTATAGCTAATTAATTTTTAAAGAAGGAAATATCTACCCCTGACCTAATTGTTTTTTAAAGAGAAATTCCTGCCTCTACAACTCATACAACAAATATTTCCTCCGCATTCCCTCATATTTTATTAAATCTGCTTTCCAGCTATCTCTAATTTCTAAAGACGTTTTTCCTGCCACTATTTGCAACCTTAATTGGTCGGAACCGGCTAAACGATCGAAGGAAGAAGTTTTAAAAAAATCGCCATTTTCTATGGTATTGCTTTTATAAAAAAGAAGAAGCCATTCCAAATAAACCTGTTTGGAATCGAGTAGGTAATGGTTGCAAAATTCAGTTAATAATATTCCCCTGCACGATTTTCCTTCATAGGGTGGGTCGTCGGCTACTCCGGGTATTTTTATGGGAATATAAACGGTGCTGCCATTTTTTAGGCCAGGTCGTCCAAGCCATTCAAAAGGGGTTGGGGTGCCTCGTCCTACACTCACATTGGTGCCTTCAAATAATCCTAAGGAAGGGTAGAGGTAAATAGATTCCTGGGTTGATAAATTTGGAGAGGGCCTAATGGGCAATTTGTATAAACTGCCATGGGTATATCCTTTAATTTTGATAATGGTTAATTGGCATTTTTTGCCATCAGCTAACCAATTTTCACCTTGAATCATCTGAGCAAATTCGCCAACAGTAAGGCCATGAACCAATGGCACGGGATGCATACCAATGAACGACTTAAACTTTGTATCGAGCACCGGTCCATCCACATAATGTCCATTAGGATTAGGGCGGTCAAATATTATTAAGGGTACATTATTTTCGGCACAGGCCTCCATAACATAGTGCATTGTTGAAATATAGGTATAAAACCGAACGCCTACATCTTGTATGTCGAAAACAACATAATCTATTCCACTTAAATCGGCGCTCGTGGGTTTCTTGTTTTTTCCATAAAGCGAGCTTATTTTAATTCCTGTTTTTTGGTCAACCACAGAATTAACATGGGCCCCGGCGCTATGATCGCCTCTAAATCCGTGTTCGGGTGCAAAAATAACTTGTACTTTAATGCCCAAACTTAGCATGCTGTCTACCAAATGGGTATGCCCAATAAGCGAGGTTTGATTTACAACCAAGGCAATTTTTTTTCCTTTTAGTAGTGGGCCATAAACGTCTGTTTGCTCGGCACCCATTATCAAGCTCGAATCATTTTTTGGGGCCGTTTGATTTCGTGGCCTAAGCCTAAGGGTGTCTTCTACCGAACATTTGCTTTGCTTGCTCATAGGCCATAAATAAAAGGTATTGGCCTTTTTTATTTTTAAAAGTTCTATTCCAAAAAGATTAGGGTTTGCTCTTGCCGAAAGTCCTATCTCCATAAATAAATAGGAGCAAGAGATGAATACTATGAGAAATAAATAGCGCATTTTTGTTGGCTGAAATCAATTTCAATATTATATAAAGCAATTCACATGCAAAAGTGTGTGTTTATAAAAAGTAAAAATAGTGAATCTTAGTTTTTATTTAGCGAGAAAGCTTTCATCCAAGTCAGGCCATTCGTATACCGAACGAATCATTCGCATGGCCTCGCTTAGTGTAGCCGTTAGTTTGGCGGTTATGATTATTGCCATTGGCATCGTTAAAGGCTTTCAAACAGAAATTAAACAGAAATTAACCGGGTTTAATGGCCATGTTTTAATTAAAAATTTAGACCTTAATCACTCTGGAGAAATGGCTTTATTTCCAAAAAATCAGCCCTTTTTAAAAAAAATAAAACAATTGCCTTTTGTGGTCCACATAAGTCCTGTTTGCCAAAAAGCTGGTATTTTAAAAACTATTTCCGAGGCCGAAGGCATTCAATGCAAAGGTGTAACCTCCGAATATTGTAAGCGGTTTATAAACAAACATTTGGTGCGAAGTAAAGCTTTAACGAATTTGGATTCGTCCAACTTCAACCGCATCTATCTTTCTGAAACTACCGCCAATAGGCTAAACCTTGATACCGGGCAAAAGGTTGAATTATTTTTTATTCAGGACGGCGAGGTGCGTCGCCGAAAGCCTGTAATTTTTGGCATTTTCAATACTGGTATTCATGAAATTGATAAAAATTGGGCTATTACCGATATACGTTTAATACAAAGAATTTATACCCATGGATACGATAGCATTAGCGGTTATGAAGTGCAGTTTAATTCGCTGACAAATTTAGAGAAGCG
>CAMDXE010000177.1 GCA_945878925.1 Chitinophaga pinensis | reverse complement strand
AATCTCTCAGTCTCCGCCAAGTAAAAATCCTAGGTTGCAAACCTGGGATTTTTTGTTTTTAGACGATTAAGCGAAGCTTAAAATCGGATAAAAATAAAAAAGACCTAAAATGCGAAGCATTTGGGATTTTATAGTTGAAGCCTCCCCCCCAAGTGGAGATCAACGCCGTTAATCTCTCAGTCTCCGCCAAAAAAGTACAATTTAAAAGTAAAAACAAAGATTGTATGTCGTCCAATATTCTTCTAATAATCTTGAAACCTTTGCCCGCTATAGCTATTGTTTAGGTTTGATATAAGTTATAAATTTGAACCCTAGCTGATGAAAATTTCAGGGTTAAGTTTTATGCCTTAGTTCTATTTTTCAATCGCGTTACCCTATTGCCTCACAAAACAACAAAATTAAAATAATTAGGAATTCGTACAGTTTGAGCGCCCACCTTTTACTGTTGCCCATTCCAAATATAGCCTATGCAAGCCATAACCGAAAAGATTTCAAGCCTTTATTCGTCTTGCTTTTTTACTCAACCTTCAAAAATTTCGAAGCTTCCGCAAAGTGGTGGCGATAGGCAATACTTTAGAATTTATGGTGCTGAAAGTTCTGTAATTGCCACGGTAAATGCCAACCTGCAAGAAAACGAAACCTTCTTTTATTTTAGCGCGCACTTTAAATCCTTAAATTTTAATGTCCCCGAAATTTATGCCATTTCGGAGGATAAAACCATTTACCTGCAATCAGATTTTGGCGATATTACCTTGCTCAATGTTATCGAACAAAAGGGTAAAACGCCCGAGGTGTATGAATTATTAAAACAATCGCTCAAAAAATTAGCGCACTTACAAATAAATGGAGGCTTAAATTTAGATTATAACCAATGCATTACTTCAAAGGAATTTGGTACCCAAGCTATTTTTTCGGACCTACTTTACTTTAAATATTATTTTTTAGATACCTTAAAAATTCCTTATGACAAAGAAAAGCTGATACGCGATTTTGACGCTTTAAGCCACTCACTTTCGATTACTGACTATTCCTGCTTTATGTATCGCGATTTTCAAAGCCGGAATATTATGGTACAAAACGAGAATGTGTTTTTTATTGATTATCAAGGCGGAATGAAAGGTGCTTTGCAATACGATGTAGCTTCATTTTTGTGGCAGGCAAAAGCCGAACTTAGCGACGAATGGAAAACCAGCCTAGTGGCGTATTATATGGATTGTGTTGACCAAATAAATGGCAAGCCGCTTGATAGAATTCATTTTATAAATCAATATAACGGCTATGTGTTAATTCGTTTATTGCAGGTGCTTGGCGCTTATGGATTTAGAGGAATATTTGAGCGTAAAGCCCATTTTTTGGTAAGCATCCCCTTGGCTCTCAAAAACCTTCAAAATTTTTTAAATCAAGTAAAGCTTGGCGTTCAAATGCCAGAGTTTGAAAGGCTCTTAACCTTGATAGGAAGTGAAGATATGATTGCCCGTTTCGACAACATTAAGGCTACAGCTCTTACCCCGCTCTTGGTTAGTATAAATAGTTTTTCATATATAAAAACGGGTTATCCAAAAGACACGACGAGCAATGGCGGTGGGTACGTATTTGATTGCCGCGGCATTCTTAATCCGGGTCGCCTTGACGAATATAAAAGCCTAACGGGACGCGACAAACCGGTAATTGATTTTTTGGAACAGCAAACCGAAATGCCAAATTTTATAAATAATGTTTACAACCTAGTTGACATTACCTTAGCCGATTATATAAAACGCGGTTTTACTTCGCTAACCATAAACTTTGGGTGTACCGGCGGGCAACATCGAAGCGTTTATGCCGCCGATGCCTTAGCCCGACATTTAAGAAATAAGTTTAATGTAAAAATCGATTTGCACCATATCGAACAAAACATAAGCGAAAAAAAAGGGTAGAGATATGAAAGCGATGATATTGGCTGCAGGGCTTGGCACCCGGCTTAAACCTTTTACCAACCACCATCCAAAAGCATTGGCCGTGGTTAATGGTAAAACCTTATTACAACGCAATATTGAGTATTTAATAGAGTTTGGAGTTGCCGAAATCATTGTCAATGTGCATCATTTTGCTTCGCAAATTAAGGAGGTAATCGAAGCCAATAAAGGTTGGGGAGCTCATATTACGATTAGTGATGAAACCCAAGAAGTGCTCGAAACAGGAGGAGGATTAAAAAAAACAGCTTGGTTTTTTCAGGATTCAGATAAACCTTTTGTGTTGCTAAATGTTGATATTTTAACCGATTTAGATTTGAATGCGCTAATGGTTTCACATTTAGCAAATCAAGCATTAGTTACTTTGGCAGTTAGCAACCGAATTACGTCGCGCTATTTTTTATTTGACGAAACACACAATTTATGCGGCTGGGAAAACGTAAAGACAGATCAAAAAATAATTACTCGGACCAATACACGATTAACCCGAAAAGCCTTTAGCGGTTTGCATATTATTTCTCCCAAAATTTTTGATTTTATGACTCAAACGGGAAAATTCTCTATGGTTGACGTTTATCTTGAACTGTCCGAAAATCATAAAATATTGGGATTTGACCAAGGCGATTGTAAATTTTTGGATGTTGGAAAGCCCGAAAGTATTGCCATGGCGGAGGCTATCTTTATATAATACTAAGCCATCAAACCCGTTTTTTGGTATTTTTTTAAGTCAAGTGTATCTTGCTTAGTAAGCCTAATAATTATAAGGATTAAGATTCCTCCTATCGTCGGAATGACAATTTGGGAGCCTTTTTATAACAAGATAATTATTGATTTTTGCCGCTTAAAAGCTTCATCTTAGAAGGGTAACGGTTCCCTGCATAGGCCAGTTTACATCATCCACGCCTATGGCTTTGATGATCCAAATATAGGCACCCATTTGGGCCAATTTTCCTTGAACATTCCCATCCCAATCGATATTCATATCGTTGCTTTCAAATACTTTTTCGCCCCAACGGTTAAATATTTTGATATTATAATCCTTAATATAAAGTCCTTTAATGTCGAAAGTTTCATTGAGGTTATCTCCGTTTACAGTAAAGGCATTGGCCACGAATATTCGCGACCTTACTGGGGCGCAATCCTCGTTTGAAATACTATAAATTTGCTTAGTGCCGTTAAGCATATTTTTATATCCAATGACGCGATAACAATAATAAGGATGCCCATTGAGGTCGGTAGTATTATCAATCATTATCGAATCGTTGGCGGAGGTAAAACCAAGGTTAACAAAGGTTCCGTCGGCTTGTTTGCGCTGCACCTCATATTCATATACTCCTTCTGCCCAACCTTGATAATTGCTCCAAGTAACAAAAGGTCTTTCGGTAATTGTGGTATCGGCATGCAATAAAATGGTTTTGGCAAAATTGGCAATGGGGCTTTGAAGTTCACATGTATCAATAGCATAGGTTCGATAGAAATAGGATTTTTCATCCACTCCCACTTTTTTGTCGGTAAATGCAAATTCATCTGGGCTAAAACTTTGATACCACTTATAATGAATTCCATCTTCTGATTTTTCAAGAATATATTCCTGAATAGGTATTCTGGGCGAACCACTTCCCGACCATTCAATGGTTATTTCTTTATCAAAATCTACAGTAGCTCTTATGGTATTATTTGGGGGTACAGAATTGCCATACAGGGGTTTAGCTGCCGTGGTATCGCTCCATGAAAATTGATTAAAGCCATTGTTTTCATACGCTTTTATCTTATAAAAATGTTTCATTTTGCAGTAAACATTGGTATCGGTATATTTCAATAAATTACCTGCTACGGTAGCCAAATACTTATATTTTCCTTTCTCTCCAATATCTTCTCTAAAAACTTCATATTTGTTCACAGGCCAACCTTTATAGGCATTCCAATTTATATCTACCCGTTTTAATGCACCGCTAGCCTTTGCTTCTACGGTACAATGTTCGAAGGCTAAATTTATATCCGATTCAAAACCGCATAAATTAGTGGCTGTTACTTTATAGCAATAAACAGTATATAATGTGTTCAGCGACTTTATTATTCTCGAAGTATCGTTTTTTGATACTATATCTTCAAGCTTAGTTGCCTTTCCTTGAAGTGAATTGTAGAGACTATACCCTGCAAAATCAAAACTCTTAAAACCAGAAAAATCGATACTTGCGCTGTAGTCATCTTCTACCGAAACCCTGTAAATAAAAGGAGAAACGGGTGGAAAGGTATCGCCTATTACAAGTGCATTTTTTTGA
>CAMDXE010000176.1 GCA_945878925.1 Chitinophaga pinensis | reverse complement strand
TTGGCTGCTGTCGGTAATGTAATTGCTTATTTCATCGAACAACACAATCTTAGCACCTGTGCCTGTTTTTACAGAGAAAATATCATTGTTGAAAATCGCAATATCACGCAAGGTGTCATCAAAAAACTTTGCAAATTCTTCTTTGTCTTGTTTGTTGTAAAGGTTAGAAAGGAAATGTTCTCTTTTCAGTTTGGCACTGTCGGGGTTCATGCGGAGCAATAGCATTTCGTATTGCTTGTCGCTGTATTGGGCAATTTCTTTTTCCCAACTCTCAGCGGCTGCCAGTTTGGGTTCTAATTGTTTTACTTCATAGCCGAATTTATCGTTCATGAATTTATAAAGAAACACTTGGGTTATGATTTTAAATTCATTGCCATCGTTTCCTAATCCGTATGAGGTACAAACACCTTTCAGGTTATCAATCAGCTCTTTTGTTTGTGCCGTAAAATCTTGTGTTACCATGCTCTATTTCCTTGATATTCGTTCATATATTCTTTTACCAAACAAGTATTGATGTATTTGGCTGATTCGGGGTCGAGTTCAATTTTGTTTTTTCCAAAACTGCCAATTACCATTTGAATCATCAGCTTGTCAAAATAGCTTTCATTGTTTAGCATTTGCGTATTTATCAATACTTTTTCATCCACCTGTTTTTTAATGTCCATCAGCGTTTCGCAAATTTCACTTTCACGTTTGGAGATATTGCCTTTCTCTAAAATGCGTTTGTGCATTCGGGCATACTTTGTATCATTCTCATACTTAGCTTTTAGCAAATTGTTCTTACGGTTGAGTTCGGTAACCTGGTCATAAATCTGTTGCAGCGAACCAATATTGTTACGCATATCTTCCTGCGTTATTTCGTCCAAATTCTTTTTGTCGAACAAGCGTTTCAACTCGTCA
This sequence comes from Chitinophaga pinensis, assembly GCA_945878925.1. Lineage (GTDB taxonomy): Bacteria > Bacteroidota > Bacteroidia > NS11-12g > UBA9320 > JABWCE01. The sequence goes on along the minus strand of CAMDXE010000176.1, from coordinate 3,343 downwards.
TATAAATTCACAAACTGTGGGTCGTTCTGGTCGAAGTTACCGCCCAATGCCTCACGGGTTTTGCGAAGCATATCTTTTAACTGGTCGGCAATCACCATTTCTTCTTCCGAAATTTTACGGAACATGAACAGAACATTTTCCAGTGCTACATTCAGCAGATTGGTCGTGTCCACATTGTTTTCAATGTTGGCTTTCAGATTCAGTAAATCCAAATGGCGTGAAGCTTCATTATAAAGTTGATTCAATTTTTTGAAATCAACTTTTTCCAATAAATCAAAATGACCTTCTAAACGAATGAGGTTGTAAATATTTTTCGCAATTTCCAACGCCTTTTTAATCTCCAATACTTGCTTGCGGTCTTCAATTTTGCTGATTTGTTGGGAAAATACTTCAGCATTTTTCAAATCATAATGAAATAATTTTTCCTTAATGATTTTTATTTCTTCTTCAATCTCTTCCTTCGATTTAAAGAGGTTGGTATAGTTTTGCATTTCATCACCCAGTTCTGCTTGCAATTCGTCAAAGTAGGCTTTGTTGGTAGCATCAAACTCTTTGGTGATGTCAGCAAAATCTACCACGTAACCGTAACGGAATTTCTTGTACGGACGATTTACTCTTGTGAGTGTTTGCAGTAGGTTGTGATTTTTGATTACCCTGCCAATGTATAGTTTCTTTAATCGCTTGGCGTCAAAACCAGTCAGCAACATATTGTAAACAAACAGAATATCAATCTTTCCATCTTTAAAATCGTCCACTTCATCTTTGCGGTGCTCTTTCGAGCCAATGTCATGCAGAATTAATGAAGCAACTAAGTTTTTACTTTGATCAACTTTATACATGCCATATTCCACAGCAGGTTCGGCAGCCATCATATAAGGCTCAACTGTTTCTACCGTTTTTTGCGTTGGATTGTATTTGCTGATAAATATTTCAAATAATTTACGGGCTTGCTCGGCACTGTCGCAAACTACCATAGCACCAACAGAGTGGTCGCCAAAACGAATTCTGCTTTTGATAAAATCCTGAACAATGTAATCCAGCATTGGCTCTGCAAATTTTGCATGAGCATAAATGATGCGTTTGTCGGCATCGCCTTTTAATATCTCAACTTCCTTTAATGCTTCTTTCAATTGAAACTTGTAAGTGGTTTCAATATCCTCACGAATGAGTTTTAATGTATAGCCATCTGCAATAGAAGCATTGTAGTAATATTTGTGAATGTAATCACCAAAAGTCTGGCGAGATGTTCTGTCGTTTCCAATTAAAGGAGTTCCAGTTAAGCCAATGATAATTGCGTTTCTGTCTGAATTAAAAAGGTTGGCTAAGAAACTACCAGTAGGGTTGTAACTGCGGTGTACTTCATCCAAGAAATAAATCCGTTGGCTGCTGATGTCGTAATCATTCGCTTTTAGCACATCGGTATCGTCTTTGAATTTCTGAATGTTTACAACCGTTATTTCTCTTTTGCCCGAAAGGTTGTGAATGGCTTGGCGGGTTCTGAAATTGCGAAGCAACTCATCTTTTGAGTTTACAGTATGTACAATCAAACCACGACTAGTAAATTCTCGTTTCGCCTGATTCATTAAATCAATACGGTCAACAATGAAATAGAATTTGGGTACAATTCCTTTTTGCTGAAAATAGTCGGTCAGGTATTTTACATTGTAATAAGCAAGAGCCGTTTTCCCGCTGCCTTGCGTATGCCAGATAATTCCTTTCTTAATTCCATCATTCAATTTGCGTTCAATGGCATTGGTGGCAAACAACTGCGGATAACGCATGATGTGTTTTTCCAAACCCATTTCTTCGTTCACATACGCAATGCTGTATTTCAAAATCATTGCAAATCTGTCTTTGCTGAATAGTGAAGTAAGAATGCGATTGGTTGGGGAGTTGGGCTCTTTATTGGTAATAAATTCAGGCGAATGTTTAATGGCTGAAAGATTATTGTCTTTCAAAACCAAATTTTCCAAATCGTCATCTTCTGCTTTTAATAAAGTCGTTAAATCGAATTTTTCTTCTTCTCTAAAGCAATTAAAGTTGGCAGAAGTATAAGAAGTGGAAGCATAAAATGCACCTTGAATCGGTTCAATAGATTCCATGTCGTATTCCATGTTATTTGAAAACACAAGTACCTGAGAGATATTGATAAACTTGCGAAATTTCTTATTCTTGAAACGAACATTGATGCGGTCTCTTTCCTGCAAAACACCTTCTTGGTTATTGGGTTTCTTTACTTCCACAAATGCCAAAGGCATTCCGTTTATGAGCAAAGTAATGTCAGGTCTGAATTCATCGTCACCGTTTTTGTAGGTGAGTTCAGTTACTACATGAAAGGAATTGTTGTTGAAATCCTTTAAGTCAATCAGTCTTGTCCCCGAAGTGGAAACAAGCAAGTTGTAAAATGCTTCGCCCAAATCTTCATTGTCTAAAACTAAAGAAACATCATCAAACAATCTTTTAATGTCGCTTTGTTCCATTTCAGAATTGATGCGTTGAATGCTTTCCTCAAAAATATCGGTGAATATATTTGTCTCTAAATCCCATTTAGCCTTTGAAAGCGAAACGTAATTGTACCCCAGCCTGCACAGATGCAGAATAGCAGGTATTTTTACTCTTGTATTTTCGTTAAAGGCCATATTTAATTCTTAATTTTCACTTTATTATTCTCGTGTCAGGATGTTGAAGTCTTTTTACACTTGCTGCCAACTCATTTATATCAGCCATAAAATGGCTGTAATCTAACCAAAAAGGGTTGGCTTTGTGCCATAATAACCGCCGTTATTTATTTTACTAATGTATGATAAAAATATTACAAATCGTCAAAAGGACTTTTTATTTGTTGAATACTTTTTGTACTAACATAAGTATATATTTCAGTTGTTTAGCTACTGCTATGCCCTAATAATTCTATTAGCAATAAGATTACAAAATTTATCTAGATGAGCATTTAGAACTGCTTCTGAATATCTTTTCATAATTTATAGTTGTTCTAATTGACGATAATAAAAATGGTTCCGATTGAAAAATGAAACTACAAGTGGTTCTGGAATTGATGCAATTTTAGATATTGTAAAGGTTGTAGGAAAGCCACTTGGGGAAATTTGTCACTTGTTATTTATCTTCTTCTGTCGTAACATAATAAAATTTCAATGAAAGGAAATAAAATGAATCAAATTATTTTTAACAAATATTTTTTTCTTCTTACACTCTTCTCTATTATTCTAAATGCTTCAACTCCTCCGGTCGATTCAATAAAAATAAATAAATGGAAATCGCAAATATCAATCGGAGTTAATAATAATTCTAAATTAACTCAAGAAATTGTTGATATGATGTTCAG
>CAMDXE010000175.1 GCA_945878925.1 Chitinophaga pinensis | reverse complement strand
CCTTTAAAAAATTGAATTTTAAATCCTTTATTTAAGTCAAAGGCAAAATACAATTCTGTTTTTGAGGTGCTGTATACAGTTTCGAGTGTACTGTTTTTGAGCCAAATATCAAGTTCATTTGCTAGGCGCTCTATGGTAAAAGCATCAGGATACATAGCTTAAAACTCATTGTAAACATTGGTAAGCAGCTCGCAGCCTTTGGGAGTTATCAATACTGTGTGCTCAAATTGGGCCGATAGTTTACCATCCAGTGTTCGTGCTGTCCAACCATCCGATTTATCAATTTTGGTTCTTGCTTTTCCTTGATTTATCATGGGTTCGATAGTAAAAATCATCCCTTCACGCATGCGTTTGCCTGAATTTTTATCGGCCACATGGCTCACTTCTGGATCTTCATGAAACGCAATACCTACGCCATGTCCACAAAATTCATATACCACGCTATAGCCTTTACTTACAGCGTACTTGTTTATTTCGAAACCAATGTTGCCAAATCTATTGCCAGGATAACATTGCTCTATTCCTATTTTTAGGCATTCTTTGGTTACATCAATTAAATTGGAAGCATCGCTGCTAATTTCTCCTACGCTATACATTTTACAGGTATCGCCATAGTAGCCGTTCAAAATGGTGGTAACATCCACATTAAGAATGTCGCCGTTTTTTAATTCATATACACCGGGCACGCCGTGGCAAACTACGTCATTTACAGAGGTGCATACCGATTTTGGAAATTTATGATAATTGAGTGGCGCTGGTTTGGCGCCATTTGCCAAAATATAGTCGTGCGCGAGTTGATTGATGTAATCGGTGGTTTGGCCTGCAACAACAAAGGGTTCTAAATATTTTAGGGTTTCGGCTGCCAATTGGCAACTTTTTCTTATGCCATCTATTTGTTGTTGCGTCTTAATGCGTATGCTCATTACTTAAATTAGGAAGGCGCAAAAATACAATTTATCTCCCCATTTGTTAAGGGCAGCCTCGAAAAGACAGGTAGCGGTCAATTAATTTAGAGCAAACTATAATTAGTTAAAATATTAATTAATATTGCCTTACAAAAATTTAACGATGAAATTCAAAGGTTTAGCCAATCAAATAATCAAATTAGCACTATTAATGCTGTTAATGTTTAATGTTCAATTTACTGTTTATGGGCAAATCGCATATTCTGAAAGTTTCGATGGAGCTAATTTTTTACCTCCGGGGTGGACATCTGTTGGAACCACAAATTTATGGACAAGGCGTACTACTGGCACATTTCCTACTTGCAACAATCATAGTGGAGCTGGAATGTTAAGATACGGTGCAAGAGGGGCCGCTGCCAAAACCATTCAAACCATTGCGTCGCCGGTATTCGATTTGTCGAACAAAGGGGCAAATGCTCCTAAAATAAGTTTATGGATTTATCGCGACAATGGATCTACCCTTGGCGACAGTCTATCGGTTTACGTCAATACATCCGCTACCTTAAATGCGGCCAAATGTATTGGAACGATTGCGCGCTATTCGAAATTAAAAATGCCCGACACTGTGGCGGTAAATGGTTGGTATAATTATACCTTTATCATTCCTTCGTCGTTTTCATCTTCCACCAATTATTTTTTATTAAAAGGAATAGGCGAAGCTGGTTATAATATTCATATTGATGATATACAATGGGAGGGATTTCCTAATTTGTGTAGCGGACAACCTGCTGCGGGAACTATTTCGGCCACCAATTCGATAATTTGCAATGGAGGAGGAGCTACCATTTTGTCGCTTAGTGGCCAAACAACTGGCTTTGCGGGCATTACATTTCAATGGAAATCAAGTACTTCGGCCACTGGCCCTTTTAATAATTTTGGAGGCAATGTAAGTACAATAAGCACTGGCGCAATTTCGGCTTCTACGTTTTACAAATGCGTGGCTTCTTGCTCTTATTCGGGACAAAGTGATTCAAGCGCCGTAAAACTTATTAAAGTCAATCCAAATCCAAATCCGGTGGTAACGGTAAACCCAAATACGGCAAACTATTGTCAGGGAAGTAAGGTTGGAGTGGCCTTGCAAGCCAACAGTACAACCGCTAAAACCTACACGTGGTCGCCATCGCTTGGTCTCAATCGCAGCGACACAAGTCTGGTAACTGCATCGCCTAATATTACTACCAATTATGTTGTATCGGGTACCGATTCTGTTGGGTGCACTGGGGCTATGAACGTTACGGTTACCTTGCGTCAACCTCCATTTGTATCAATTACTGTTATAGATACCAATCTTTGCGTGGGCGATTCGATGAGGATTACCGCCACTGCAGGTGGAGGAGGTAATACATTTTTGTGGGCACCAAACGGCGAAACGCTCAATTTTATATATGCCAAGCCGAATGTAAGTACCGATTATTCGGTTACGGTTAAAAATACCTTTGGTTGTTCAACCGTTCAATCCAAAAAAATGAGAGTAGCTCAAAAACCGAAAGCAAATTTTAGTTATAAAATAAATGGCCGAAAACTGAATTTTTTCGATTCTTCAATCAATACTTTAAATTATGAATGGGAGTTTGGAGATGGAAATGGAAGTAAAAAATCGAACCCAACCTATGTTTTTGCCGAAGACGGTACTTATTACGTAACCCTAATTGTAAACAATTCGCCATGTGATGCCGATACGCTAACAAAATTATTGACAGTATCCTTGGCTAATATCAATCTAATCAATCCTAACGCATGTATATCATTTGGGCCTAATCCAGTTGAAAATAAGTTAAGCATTCACTCTGTTTCAAATACAAAACCGTATCTGACTTTAATAAATATGCTTGGTGAAATTGTGTATCAAGCCCAAATGACTTCGAATACCGAAACTATTGAAATGTATTCGCTTAAAGCGGGGGTATACTATTTAACGGCTCAAAACAACGAAAGTAAATCGGTTTTCAAACTCATTAAAATTTAGCATTAGAACCAAACATTAGTTCTTATAAAAAAAGGGTTCAGATGAACCTTTTTTTTATGTTCTAACTCTTTATAAAACGAAAGGTATTGGAGTCAATAGTAATAAGATAAACTCCAGATGGTAAATCGGAAACGGCTATCGGTTGTGAAATTAAGTCAGAATTAAACATAGCCTTTGCAGTTTTTACCTTTTGTCCGTGAATGTTAAATATTTCGATATTATCTGAGTTAGGAATTTGTGATACTTGAATTGAAATAGCATCGTTAGCCGGATTAGGGAAAACTTTAATCATAGGGGTTTTCGATGGTTTAACACTTACCGGGCCACCAGTCATACCGCTTACGCTTGTGCTATATCCATGGCTTAAATTTAGGTAGGTTCCGCTTGACGAACTTGTGAGTTTTACTGTTTTTACCATATAATAATTGGTGCCCTGAAATGGAGTTTTGTCGATAAAAGTAGTTCCGGTAAACGGTGTTGAATTAATGGGTACATTAATGCTAAGGGGGGTGCTCGAACGGTAAATATAGTATCCCAAATGGCCAGCTTCGGTGCTCGAGGTCCAATCTAAATTTACTTCTTTGTTATTGGAAATAGCAGTGGCTTGTAAATTAGTAGGAGGGGCAATGCTGTGCAAACGAAGGGTTGGGTCGCCCATTAACCCAATGGGAATGGTGTTGGCATATATATTAGAGCTATACGTTCCTTTATTATTTTGAGTAATCATGGCACAATAGCCAATGGGTTCGCCAAGAGCCATAGGATGATTTTGCCACCAGGGCCGTCCACTCCATGCATTTGTTAATCCGTTTTCGGCGGATGCCAATGGGGCTCGTAAAATATTGTTGGCATTATCCCAATCGCCAAAATAACTTCCAAACAACATATTAAACACGGCACCCTTAGTAGTAGCAAATGAATCTGTCGTGCCTATACCCGAACAGGATTGATAAGAACCTGCCCCTGCACCATAGCCGAATAATATATTTTCGTTTCGGCAGGTGCTCAAATAATCTTGTTCAATAATGTTTTTTGGGCCAAACATGACCGAAAAATTGCGCCACCCATTGCTAGCAAAGGCGCCGTAACTAGCCGAAAAATTTTCGTCTATGACTCCTTTTTCTACTACGGGTGTTATTTTAAATCTAAAATCATGCGCTTTCTTGATATATTGTTTGGTAAGTCCGGCTTCGCTCTTTGTAAATTTTGGCATGTTTGATAAATCAATTCTACCTGTTTGGTATTTAACCGTTCCTGGAAATTCAATATGATCCCATTTACTATCGCCCGGCGAATTTTTGTTTTCTATTCGCGAAATGCCATTGGTGTTGGTAAGGGCATCTT
>CAMDXE010000174.1 GCA_945878925.1 Chitinophaga pinensis | reverse complement strand
ATCTGCTAAATTATAGCTTCTATTCAAAAATTCAATTCTTTGCTTTTGAGTTTGCCCAGTTTGATTAATAATGGTTTCTGCCAATGGATGTTTACTTTGAATATAGAATTCATTTCGTTGAAACAACCGCTCTAAAAATCTCTTTTCTGGTATACAATTCGTTTTATCCCCGTTAATATCCGGATCGGCCAATACCAAGTTCCAAACCCCATTAATATTGACCCCGTTTGAATAATACAATGCCTTCATAGAATGTGGGAAGAAGTGATCAACATGACAGACGTTATTGCCACATAGATCTATGTCTTGAAAAGAATAAAAACACTTTCCTTTTTGATATCCGCTTAATGAATCACGGGAGGAGGTAATTCCAATCCTTCTAAGAAAATCCTTCTCTTCTATGTAGAAAGTATGTTTATCATTATCATGGATTACCTCTAGGACATTTGGGTTGATATTTAGATTCCAAGCGGTTTCTACCAATTTCCAACGGGCCTCAACTTCCAATGGAAGATTAGATACTTGTGAGCTTTCTTTTAATTTTAATAATTCATCTGTTACAACGAGTTCTTTCCTTTTTCCTGAAAAATCTTTGTAGTAAAAAGGCGATGTAATTTGTCCACCGTGTAAATGTTGGAAAGCATCAATGACATATTTGAAGCCATCTTTTTGCGTGGCCCTGATTAGATCTCCAATATTAGCTTCACCAGTATTGTACCTTTTAATTACTTCGATATAGGATGATATATTGCTATTGATTTGCTTTTCAGATGTTTTCAAGTGCTCAGCAAGATTCAATGCGAATGGTTTCGCGAGATCTTCTAATGAAATTCTGGTTGTTTCTTGTTCGACTAACTCTAAGAGTGATTTCGCAAAAGCAAACTTATATGTAGCGGTATTACTCCCAAAAAGAATAAGCGCTCTCCATTTAGTTTCAGTGGAAATGTCGGTATTTAAGTAATCGAAGCTCATTCTTTATCTTCTTTACCGAGGAAATCTGCCCAGTCTTTCCAGCCAGAATTCTTGTATGAACTATTGGGATTAGATGGCAACCTATAAATTTTACCATTAATTTTTACCCATTCCTTATAGTGTTGAACATTCATGAACCCATTTAATTTAACCACCTGTTTCGCTTCTTCAAATTCAAGAAAATTCTTGCTCAAGAGACTATTTGACTTGATCTCTTTCCCAATCAAATCACTCCAGTTTACCCAACCCTTTTGTCTGTATGTTCTATCTGGGTGCCTTAGTAATTTTTTGTCGAGAATCGAATTGTTTATGTATTGAGTTATTGAATTTAATTCTAAAGATCTAACATAATTCCTAAACTCGATAAACTCGATTATTTTTTTTGGTTTGTAAGATTCCCCGAAGAAATCTTCCCAGCCGCGCCATTCTTTTTGGTAGCCTCTGGGAGGGTTTTTGTGAATATTTAATTTTTCAAATTCTGCGGTGCGAGTTAGTTTTCTCCAATTTTCAAAGGATTCAATTTTAAAACCATGGATTATTTTTTTCGACTCAGAAAAATTTAGATATTGTTTATTATAATTTGCTAAACGTTGGGTACCAAGAAAATCTCCCCAACTCAACCAAGTACCATCTCTTTTATATTTGTTTTCTGGATTTTTGGGGATTTTTTCGGGAATTTTACCATTTTTGGCAAACTTCCGAAATTCATTCATTGACTTTATTTGCAATTTTTGAATATACTGTTTTGCTATATCATAGTCATAGAATATTTTTTTTTGATCTGCTATTGTTCCAGTCCCCAAAAAATCACCCCAACTAATCCACTCTCCCGTTCTTTTATATTTATCTTCAGGACTTGATGGAATACCAGTTGGCACTTTTTTTTCTTTAAAAAGTATACTAAAATGAGACCCCGATTTAATACCTAATTTTTCTAATTCTAATTTAGCATTTTTATAATTTAAAAATTTCTTTTTTTGATCGGCAATTCTCCCCGTTCCCAAAAAATCACCCCAGTTAATCCAATCTTTTTTATAAATATTTATTGGACCTCGAGGAATATCACTTGGCAATTCATATCTTAATAATTCATATTCTCTAACGTTGGATAATTTTAACCCTTGAACGAATTTCCTAGCCTCATAGAAAGGCCTCCAACTAAGTTTTGCTAATCGACTCCACGCTTGTAATTCAATCTGATTCATTAACTCAACGGCAGCGATTTCTTTATTGATAATTTCGTCAATTTCAAATTGAATTAAATCAGATTTTTCATAAACCGAATTAGTTGTTTGCTTTTCTCGGAAGTACTCAATGATCCTCTCATCGTTTGCGGCAAGAGCCCTTAACGTTTGTAAGATGGCCTGAAAATCTTCACTCTCAATGATGCTCTCTTTATCATTGGATTCAGCGTAAACAGGAAGTAGAATATATCCAAATTCTTTGCCTTTACTTCTTCTTAGCGCCCTTCCCACGGCTTGAACAATATCAATGCTGCTTTTTCGAGGGTCCGCAAACAAAACACAATCAATATTGGGAACGTCCACACCCTCGGTTAAACATTTCGCATTAGTAATGATACTTCTTTCCGACTTTGCGAATTCTGAGATGATTCTAGAACGCTTTCCTGTTGGAATTTCTCCTGTTACATGATAAGCATCTACCCTGTCAAAATCCGTAAAGGCCTCATCAAATATCGGCTGTAATTGCTCAAATATTTTTGCCCGTTTGATACTGGAATGAAAAGTCACGGCATGCTTTATCGGAAACTTTTGCATGGCCTTTCTGATGGCAACCAACGAACTCAACGTCCTAAAGTCGATGTCTTTTTCCCATCCCAATCCTAATGCTTTCACAAAATCATTTTTATTCAAATACTCTTTGATTTCAGCTTGGGTGATTACTAAGGTCAGGATTTTGTAATCTGAAAGGATTTCCTGATTAATCGCCTCTTTAAATGATAATTGAGTGAATGTGTCACCATAAACCGACGGATCATCCATACTGAGAATATTCTCAGAAGAACCTTTGTATCTTCTCTCGGTCGCTGTCATAAAAATGCGCTTCGTGATAGCTACATTTTCGTCAAAAAGTAAATGACTAAAAAGTTTATCCGCAGCCCCTACAGTTTTATGAGATTCATCCATGATGCCCACGTCAAACTTGAAGTTGACCTCATTAACAGCATCCCCCAATACACGACCACTTTGATAAGTTGTAAATAATACTTTTGTGCGATTGGTCTTAAAATTCAGAAAGTCCAAAATCTTTACTTTATCAGTGGTGCAGACTACTCCCATATCTTGGGTAAAAACAGCCACATCGTCGTTTTTTCCAATTCCTTCATCTGAACAAATACAAAAAGGAGCAATAGGGTTACCTTCAGCGAATGATTCCTGACAATAGTCTTCTAATGTTTGTTTTACTAGAGCTAAACTAGGAACAGCAACAATTACTGTTTTGGCTTTTAGCTCTTTGGTGATCCAATATCCTGTCAGCGACTTACCTGCACCACAGGGAAAAATCAACTTCCCTCTAGTTTCAACTTTAAAATGCTTCTTGGCTTCTGTAATAGCATCTTTTTGATGCGGTCTCGGATTTCGTGTGACTGGTTTACCAATTTCTTTTTTTTGAAATTGCTCAAAAAATAATGACGGTAACTGAGTCCACGTATCGGACAATATAAATCCAATATTATTTTGCCCTTTGTAAAGCTGGGCGTAATCATCAGCTGTTGTCGCGACCAAGCAGAAATCGATATTACTTGCTACTGCATTACTCAAAGCCAAGAAAGTCGAAATTTCTCTATGAGAAATCTTCTTATTGTAATCACCATGATATTTACATTGGATTGCCCAATATTTACCTTCATACGACTCAGCAATAAGATCAATTCCTTGGTCTTGACTAGGTATCTTTAATTTCTCCCTTATGTTAGTTGGAACATCTCTTAACCGCCAAACATGTTTTAATATAACTTGGTATTTTGGACTCCACCGGAGAAAGTGTTCGGTGAGTTGCTCAAAAAGTTCTCCCTTGGTTTGATTGTCAGCGGTCGACAAATGGGTTTCAATGTCATTCCAATGAGAGAGATTTGTCATTTGTCCAAAAATACAAATAAATCTATTATGGTTGGCTCAGTCAATTTTTTGTCGAATATGTAAACCATATGTAAACCATCTAAAAACAGCAAGGCCCCAGATTACTCTGAGGCCTTGATTTTACTGTGTCGGGATGGCGAGATTCGAACTCACGACCCCTTGCACCCCATGCAAGTGCGCTACCGGGCTGCGCTACATCCCGATTTGATTGTTTGACTTGGCCGAAACCTAATCTCCCGGTGATAATGCACATGG
>CAMDXE010000173.1 GCA_945878925.1 Chitinophaga pinensis | reverse complement strand
ATACGAGGTTATTGATGAACTTTCCCAATTTATACTCGATAAACTTAAAATTAAAGGTGGATATTTGGAACTCAACGACAAAAGTCCGTCCGAACTCATTTATCATCAAATGGCCATGAGCAAAAAGTCCTTTAAAAAAGCCGTTGGTTCGCTTTATAAGAACAGGCTTATCACACTAGAAGATTCAGGGATTAGGCTTGTGGAGCCCGAAAAATAAATCATAAAAAAAGGCCTCGATTGAGGCCTTTTTTTATGAAATCGTTTAATTTTAATGCCAGCGCTTTGGTTTCGAAATTCGATGAATATACCCCAACTGGGCTTGAATAGCAGAATTTTTCATAACAGGATATTTAACGCCATCCACAAAGGCTCTTGAGCTGTTGAAATTTCCTAAACCCAACAGATAACGTCCGTCGACGGTTAATTTCCCAACCTTACTAAGGTTGAACGATATGCCTGTACCGAAAGCCAATCCAAAATCAATGGCATTGAATTTTGTGTTTTTCCCGCTAACTTTAGGGATAACAGTCGTTGTTTTGTTGCCGTCCAAGTCCACTAAATAGTCTTTAACGCTTGTAGAAATGTTATTCGCAATGCCGTATCCAAAATAGCCTCCTCCATACAAATGAATGCCAACAAGATTTTCGGTATATCGGTAGGGTATTAGTTTTTCGGATTTGATGGGTATTTCGATATTAACAAAAAGAGGGACCTGTATATAGCTCAAGTCGTATAATACCTCAGTAGTGGTGGTTGTTTTGCCAATAGTTGGATCATCAACAAGCACAACTTTTTTTGATTGCGCGCCCATTTGCGAATAAAGCAAATCCGATTGCAAACCAAAGGTATTCGAAAAATTAAATTTTAAGGTACCGCCTCCACCAATTCCAATCTTTTGTGTAAACTCAGTATTGACAAATGTTGCCGACACATTGGCAAAATTCAATCCTACTTTAGCCCCCATGTATAATTGGGCCTGCGACAGAAAGGATGTGGCCATTATTAATGAAAAAATTACGAGTTTGTTTCTCATGATATCATATAAAAGTTTACAAACCTAACCAGAAATTTAAATAATCCAAAAAATAATAACAGTTATTTTCTTGATAAGGGTTGGTATCTTTGCAAACCTACTAATTATTTTAAATGCTTAATTCACTTGCAATACCCTCAATTACTCAAAACTTAAGTTAAATCTTTTTAGCCACCAATGAAACTAAGAGCCGAACATTTAGTAAAACAATATAAAAGCCGAAAGGTAGTAAATGACGTGTCGATTGAGGTGAATCAAGGCGAAATTGTTGGGTTGTTGGGTCCAAATGGTGCTGGCAAAACCACCACCTTTTATATGACCGTTGGACTGATTAAAGCCGACGAAGGCCGTATTTTTTTGGACGATACCGAACTTACCAAGCTGCCCATGTACAAAAGAGCGCAATATGGCATTGGGTACCTGCCTCAGGAAGCTTCGGTATTTCGCAATTTGACGGTTGAAGAAAATATTATGGCCATTTTGGAAATGACCAAGTTGAGCAAAGCCGACCAAAAAGAACGCTTGGAGACCTTAATTGACGAATTTCACTTATCCAATGTTCGAAAAAACAAGGGCGCCATTCTTTCGGGAGGCGAACGCCGTCGCACCGAGATAGCACGTGCTCTGGCTGTAAATCCTAAATTTATTTTGCTCGACGAACCCTTTGCGGGGGTCGATCCTATTGCGGTCGAAGACATTCAAGCCATTGTAAAAAAGTTGATCGACAAAAACATCGGTGTGCTCATAACCGACCATAACGTTCACGAAACGTTAACCATTACCGATAGGGCCTATTTATTATTTGAAGGCAAAATACTAATGGCCGGCACCGCCGAACAATTGGCGGCCGATGCCATGGTTCGAAAAATTTATTTAGGCCAAAACTTTGTATTAAGGCAACAGAGCTAATCAACCCCTAAACTGCCACTTGCCTGAAACCCATTTTCGGATAGTATCCTAAAATAATACAATCCACTGTTCAATTCGCCTCTCTCTAAAATAAGTTTATCGGCATAAAACCTGCATTGTGTTTTTACCATTTGCCCTTGCGAATTGAAAAGCTGAAATGAAATCGCTTCCTTTTTTAAATTTGGAAACATGAACGTGGTTTCGGTTGACATGGGATTAGGATAATATCGAAGTTTTGCTTTATTAACCCTGCCGATTCCGGTTCCCATATCGGCTATCGATATCATAATATCATCCACTATCCATCCACTTTTATGCGATTCAAGAGTATCGCTTATAAAGTGAAACCGCAGATACAGCGGCCTTGGAGGAGGGCCAAATAGGGGCACCAACCACACCCACTGCATACGCGAATATAGCCAAGTAGATTGTAGGCCCGAAAATCCATTTATGCCTCCAGCTAAACTATCCTGAGCTTGATACATATTTTCAAGATAAAACATCATGGGATTATGCACCTTTTTCTCGTCAATTACATTATTCCAATTTCGCCCGCTATCATACGATACTTCAATATACCCTCCATCACGGTTGGCATCGGTTTCGTACTTATGTTTAAATCCTACAATCACATTTGGATACCATTGGGGGAGAATTAAATCAAAATAGGTATCCATAGCCTTTGGATAGGCTTCAACCGAATCTGTCATTATTGCAAAAGGTGCAGAATAAGCGTTACCAAAAAACGGTTTGCTTGGTTTGCCTACTTGCCAAAGGGTATGGGCCGAGTCCGAAAAACGGATAAGAGGGCTAGAGCTGCTAAATTTGCAACTGTCCTGATCATATATCCCTTTAAATGGATGTATCTGAGCAATACATAAGCTATACTCAAAACAAATTATAAGTATTACAGTTAGGCATTTCATAAACTATGAGTTTAAAAGAAGGAAAACAAAGCTAAAGAAAACGTCTTTAACTTATTCAAAATCATGTCATTTATAGGTCAAAAGCCAAGCGCATTCCATGCACATTGGTATTCACTTTGGATCCATCAAATACTTTATTTCCGTTAACAAAAGTACTATGTATGGATGTAGTAAAGGTATGGCCTTCAAAAGGCGACCATCCGCATTTGTATAATATATTATTTTTGGATACCGTATAGGCTTTGTTTGGATTAACCAAAACCAAATCGGCATAATAACCTTCGCGTAAATACCCGCGCTCAACCACCTTGAAACAATCGGCTGGGGCATGGCACATTTTTTCTACTAATTTTTCGATGCTTATGTACCCATTTTTGGAGTGGTCGATCATTTGTTGCAAACTATGTTGAACCAATGGCAATCCAGATGGCGCTTTTATGTATGGGTTTTGCTTTTCTTCGAGGGTGTGCGGTGCATGGTCGGTAGCTACTATATCCAATAAATTTTCATTTAAGGCTTTCCAAAGAGCCAAGCGATCGTCTTCCTGCTTTATGGCGGGGTTACATTTTATTTTGTGGCCCAAACGTTCGTAATCTTCGGCGTTAAATGTAAGGTGATGCACACATACTTCGGCGGTAATGCGTTTTTCTCTTAATGGCTTATCATTTGTAAATAAAGCTATTTCATCTCTGGTACTTATATGATAAACATGTAGGCGTGTTTGATGTTTTTGAGCCAAACTAACGGCAAACGCCGAGGAGAGCAAACAGGCTTCTCTGCTTCGTATTTCGGGATGAAAGCGAGCCAACATATTCTCTCCATACTGCGCCAGATACTTTTGGGTATTTTTGATAATCGTAGCCTCGTCCTCGCAATGCGTTGCAATGAGGATTGGGCATTGGCTAAACAATTTTTCTAAAGCAACCGTATTATCTACCAGCATATCGCCAGTTGACGAACCCATAAATACTTTTACGCCACATACCATTTTTGGATTGGTTTTGAGCACCTCTTCCAAATTCGAATTTGTAGTTCCCATAAAAAAGGAATAATTGGCAGGAGAACAATGTTTGGCTATCTCGTATTTTTGTTCGAGCAATTCTTGAGTTACGGCATTGGGAAACGTATTGGGCATTTCCATAAAAGTAGTGGTACCTCCTGCCACCGCAGCAGCCGATTCGCTTGCAATGTTGGCTTTATGCGTCATACCGGGTTCTCTAAAATGCACTTGATCGTCGATAACTCCAGGCATCAACCATAATCCATCAGCCTCCACAATCTCATAATTATTATCGCTTATGCCTTGCGCACTTATTTGCTCTATCCTTTGATTTTTTATAAGTAAATCGCCAACGAAAGATTGACCTTCGTTGTATATTAATGCATTTTTAATTAGAGTTGGTTTTAGTCCCATTTTTTATAAGTATACAAACCAACGTTAAATTATTTTCTAAGCCAAATTTAAAAGCATTAATTTTGAGCAT
>CAMDXE010000172.1 GCA_945878925.1 Chitinophaga pinensis | reverse complement strand
AAAAGTATTTCTTCTACAGTGTACAAATTTTTCTTTGCATCGTTATAGTAAATTCCGAGTTTAAGTAAAGGATCAAATCCTGTCTTTTTAGCCAAACATTCCCTGTATAACTTTACACTAATGGAATATGTAATACTATCAGAAGCGGAAGAAATGTACTGATATGTTATTGATCCACCTAATAGATGATTTGCTGATACTGATAATGAAACCAATAGAAAGAAACACAAGTTGAATAGTCTTTTAAACATAATAACTGTTTTGCAAAAAACACTATACAACATTACTCCTAAATAGTCATTTTATTCTTAATACTTTACCAATGGTTCTTTTTGATTCATAAACTTTTGATTTTAATGAAATTTCCTTAAAATGGCCTTAATTAAATTCTTTTATTAATATTTAGGATGGTGTTCAAAAATCACCGATATCAAGAGCTTAATAAGTCATAAGCCCCAATTTGCCTTTTTTGTGTTTGTAGGCGTACACTAAATAGTTTTGTTTACTTAGCTTCAGCATATCTCTAACCTGAATTATTCCATCAACCGAGGCATAGGTTGCTGCGCAATGCATTTGTATGGAGCCTGCGTTTACCTTTGATACTATCAAACTACTCTGCTTGTGCCAAATTAAAGGCTTTGTTCTTGTGTTTGAATCTCTATTTGACTTTGAATTATAAAAAAACGAAAAATTAAGATCGTCTCGTTCTATATAATACGACGAGAACTCCCCAAAATTATTATACGTCTCCTGTGCTTTTAAAAGTCGCTTGGCACTTAATATTTCGCCTTTGGTATTGAAATACAGCAACAAAATATCGCCATAAAAACGGTTATAGGTATAGGACGACCCAATAGAAGCAGGCAAAACCATAAATTGTTCGGCTACAACAAGCCTATCCGTATCATTTATCTTAATAAAATAATCGAGGTAAAAGGATTCTAATTTTGATTTCCTAAAAAACGACGATTTAACGCGATTGGTTTTTAAGCTGCTTATGTTTTTATCAAAAGCATGCATGGTGTCGAGCCTGGTGCTGGCTAAGTTAAAATCATATCGAAAAACCCTGAAGCCGATTTTTGGCCCTTCAAATTGATGGGCATAAAAGCCAGTGGCCTCCAAAATGCCATTCTTCATTTTTAGTCTAAACCTATCCATAAACGTATTTTTATGAGGCAAAACTACAGCCGACATGGCCTCAATACTGGGATTAGCTAAATAAAAAACATAATTAAAATTGGGCGAGAACCCACGTTTTTCGATTGCGCGCACAAAATACTGTTTGGTATAAATCAGAAACTTAGCATCTGCAAGAGGCTCAATTTTAACAATTTTACACAATTCGGATTGAACCGGTAAATCAACAAGCGATTTATCCTTTAGGTTCATTCCATAATCATAGGTAAGTATGCTTAGGTTTTTGTTTTCATGCCTACGCGTTTGTGAATTGCCATACCAAACAATAAGTCCGGTATCGTTTCGGCTGCTATAAAAGGCTGTTAGGCTACTGTAATGATCTTTGTTTAAAACAACCAAATCGGTAAAATTCACTTCCTGTTGCATGCTATCTGTTTTTAATTGGCGCAGCCTTAAGGCCACTCGCTGATTGGGTAAAGAGGCTTGTGTTAATAAATATATGTCGTTCCTAAAATACCAAATATCCAGAATACTTTCTTTAAACCTTAGAAGGGTAAAATTGGTTTTAAACTTAAATTGCAAGAGCGAATCGTAAACAAAAAGCGAATATTTGGAAACCCTATTGCTTAACTTCGAATTATACTTTACGAGCATTCCTTTGGTATTAGAATCGTTGAACAAAAAAACGGCTTGCGAATACTTGCCAACACTTTGATAAGCGCTCCATTTAAAGCTTGCTTGTGTTTGCGCAAATACCGATGCCATGTTCATTAGAAACAAGGCTATACCTAATGCTAAGTTTTTAAATAAGGCGTCTGCTTTTTTACCCATCTATGTCCTACAAAAATAAGTTTTTAGTATACACAAGCTGCTCCGCTTAGGTAGTAAATATGCAGGAAAATAGGTTAATCGCCGTATTTAGCTCTACAATTTTGGTGAATTATTTGGAGATAAGCACTTAAGCCTTATTTTCGCATAATTTTTGTTAGTATTTAATAAATTCTCATCCAACCCTATGTCAACTAAATCATCGATAACTTTAATAGGTTTATTACTTTTTGCCTTAATTTTTGAGCAATGCACTGGTCAAAAAGATTTACAAAAAGGCAATTACGAACATGCCATTTCACGTTCCATTGCCAAATTAAGGAAAAGCCCCGAAAACGAAAAAGCTGCCAATACGCTAAAAGAAGCCTATAATCTTCATGTTAAATTAAAAATGGAGGAAGTAGCCAGGCTAAAAATCTCGACTGAACTATTTCGTTGGGAATCCATCATTGGCACTTATAACAATCTAAATTATATATGCGATCAAATTAATCGCTGTCCGGCGTGTTTAAAAATAATTCCCGACCCCAACCGATATAGCAAAGATTTGGAAGAAGCGCGCTATAATGCAGCCAATGTGAGGTACGAATTAGGCCTCGAGCAAATGAAACTCAACAGCATCACCTCCTCCCAAAGTGCCTATAGACATTTTTTGAGTGCCAAAAATTTTGTTAATCAATTTAAAGACGTCGACCAACAACTTAAAATGGCAAAAGATGGTGCCACCCTTAAAGTAATAATGGAGCATATCCCTATGCATAGCCGAAGCCTTACCCTAAGCAACGAATTTTTTGAAAATAAAATCCATGAATTCCTTTTCAACCTAAACTATGAATTTGTTCGGTTTTATACCCCCGAAGAAGCTCAAACGTATAATATTAAAGCCCATCAGTATATACAATGCCGATTTGATGATTTTGTGGTTGGCCAAGTAAGCCTGCACGAAAAGGAGCAAGAAATGCTTCGCGACAGCGTAATTTTAAAAACAGAAACCTTGCCCACCAAGGAAGTAAAAAACACTTATGGAACGGTAAAAGCCACCGTCCATGTGTTTACTAAGGCCCTAAGCTCAAGCGGTTTGATCGATTTGCGAATCCTCGATGCCAATACAGGCAGTCCTTTAATTAATAATAAATTGCCGGGCACCTATGTTTGGGAAACTCGCTGGGGATGGTATAATGGCGATGAAAGAGCCCTATCAAAAGATCAGCTCGGCTATATAAAATTAAAAGAAGCCTACCCCCCAACCCCACAGCAACTTTTTATTGAATTTACCAAACCTATCTATTCGCAGATTACGGGGACACTTCAAAATTTTTATAGCAAATACAGGCTTTAATTAAATTTTATTTGCCCTATCAGGTAAATTTAGCAAAGCTGATGCAGCTTAAAATACCAAAACTTCTAAATCTTTTAAAATGCTGCTTGGTTTTCAAGTCAAAAAAGCATTATTTTGCACCTTTCAAAAAATAACAGTTATGGCAGTTACAAGATTAAAACGCAAAGAAAGAGTTAACAAAACCGTTGCAAAGCAGAGAACTGCTAATTTAAAACTATATGGTGCTCGTGTACTCATTGCTTCTCCTTATAAAGAAGAATCAGGAATACTCTTGGATTATGTTCCTGGAATTGACAGCAAATAAATTTCAATTAAATCATACAAAAACGGTGAATTTTTTAAATTCACCGTTTTTTTTTTAGATAATATTTTTACGTTTTATCGTATAAAATGGCTTTATAATAAAACGCCCACACCCATGCCCAATAAAAACATGTTTCGAAAACTGGTTACGCGTCGGGCGTCATTTTTCAAATCTTCGTCGACGGTATCATAAACTATATCATAGCTATAATCTGAGCCGCCTCCTAAAAGGCTGGTTGATATATTAAAATCGCCGTTAAACCTTAAAAAGACTGAACTGGTTAAAAGTATTTTCGATTCCAACCCAAATCCTATACTAAGGCTCCTATGAGCAGTTTTGTCTGGGGTTCGGTCAAATTTATTTCCTTTAATATTAGGGTCGGCTATGTTTTCCTGCCCCACAGATAGTTCATCCTCGTTTGACAAATAGTACTTAAAATTATTGTTTAGGGCACGCGTTTGATAAATATCGGCTCTAAAAAACGAACTCACGCCAATGGGCGACGAAATGGTAGTATTGCGGCTAAAGGCACTAATTTTTAGGCCTACACTGCTCGTGGCAAAATCAGAAATACCGCCATCTTTATAATAAAGTGCTTGAAAATCTTTTCCTTGATAGGTATAGTTTGCCGCAATTTCATTGCCATAATACGATCCATATTCTTCGATAGGCACCTTTTGATAGGACATGTGTGCCGCAAGGCTCACGTATTTTTTTAGGGCGTATTCAACATACACATCGTGATTCATCAATA
>CAMDXE010000171.1 GCA_945878925.1 Chitinophaga pinensis | reverse complement strand
ATCCTTCTCGTTTTCCTTCGGATCTCCTTGATGTAATTTTCGGTGGTTTGTTTCTTTTTTGTTTCCATCTTTTGTAAAATTATAATTTTTTGGAAACACTCCCTTATATTTGAATAATATTAGTCCACTTTATGCTGACGATTTACATTATTGCATTGTGGCTTACACAGCGACCCTCTGATTAACAGTAAAACTTATTTTTTAATAAGAAATATCTAAAATTTTGTACCTTATTTGTATCGCTTTATTGCAATATAATGAATATCAGTATCATTCATTTTATTTGGCAAAATTTGCTATTCAACACGCAAAGCCTTTTTACAACGGACCAACAATCTGTTCAGATTATTCATAAAGGAAGCATTAATACCCATTCGGGGCCAGATTTTACAAATGCCAAATTAAAAATTGATCAGACTATATGGGCTGGAGAAATTGAAATACATATAAAATCAAGCGATTGGAATGCCCATAAACATTGGCTAGACGAAGCCTACGATTCAACCATTCTTCATGTGTGTTGGCAATTTGACGAACCAAGCTATCGCAGCGATGAAACCCAAATTCCGTGTTTAGAGTTAAAGAATCTGGTGGACGAAAGACTCTTACATACCTATAGGTTTTTAATGCAAGCTTCAAACCCCATACCTTGCCAATCCATGCTGCACTCGGTGGATGAGTTTTTGTGGATTTTTTGGCAAGAGCGATTAATTATCGAACGTTTAGAACAAAAATTAGTGGGCATTACCAATACTTTAGAGCAACATAAATTCAACTGGCAAGAGGTTTTTTATCAATTTTTGGCACAAACATTTGGCCTAAAAATAAATGCCTTGCCTTTTGGTATTTTGGCAGCCCATTTGCCTTTAAAAATTCTATCAAAACACAAAAATAACCTGATTCAAATTGAAGCCTTGCTTTTTGGTGTAGCTGGCTTTTTAACAGGAATATTCAAGGATAGCTATGCCTGTATATTGCAGAAAGAATATAATTTTTTAAAACAAAAATATCAGTTGATTGAGTTGCCAAAAAGCAATTGGAAATTTTTGCGACTCATGCCTGCAAATTTCCCAACACTAAGGTTAGCGCAGTTTGCCATGATTATTCATAAGTCTAATCATCTTTTTTCGAAACTCATTGAAGAAAGAGATTCAAAAAAATTAGAACGCCTTTTACAGGTTACCCCTTCGGCCTATTGGGAAACACATTATATACTGGACGAACCCAGCCCAAAAAAAATTAAATATTTAGGCGCCGTCGGCATTCAAAACCTACTTATCAACGCGGTCATCCCTTTTAAATTTGCTTATGGGAACTATATTGATCAAGAAGAGCTAAAGCAAAATGCGCTTGATTTATTAATAATATTGAAGCCCGAAACCAATGCCATCGTAAACCAATGGGCAAGCATAGGGGTGGTGGCAAAAAATTCGTTACAATCGCAAGCATTATTGCAATTAAAAAACGAATATTGTACAAAGAAAAGGTGCCTTAACTGCGCCATTGGCTATAAAGTATTAAAAAATGAAACCGCTTAAATACTTCAAATTTTTTGTTGAGCAACATGCATTTGGTGTTTGCACGTGGCTTGGATCTAAAATGGGAATTAAAACCGAACGGGTAAGGCTTTATTTTTTATACCTAACCTTTGGAACGCTTGGGTCATCCGTAATTTTATACCTAATTGCAGCCTTTTGGCTGAAATTTAGATCCTACCAACGCGAGGGGCGACGAACGGTTTGGGATTTATAAGTAATCCAATGTACTTATAAAACTAAAATTCAAAAAAAGCTTGAGTAGTTTACAGAATATGTCGGTCCTTTTTGGATGGATATATATCGGCTATGGTAACCATTATGCCCGTTTCTTCCACATAGCCAAAGTGAGTATTAATGGCAGTTCCGAAGGTTCGCATGGTAGGACTGAGGTTCATATAACTGTTGAACAATGGCGGTATATTTTCGCCTAATTCTCTTACCATTTTATTCAATATATGATGTCCTTCCTTGTACGGCAAGCCTTCAATTTTTCTTATCAATTCCGACGTGTCACTTTTTATGACCAATTCATTTGGTATATCTATAAGTTTATCGGGGTCGGGAAAATAGTAATGCATAAACGCCAAAATGTAATCGCGAGCCAATACATTAAAATGGGTATACATGGTTACTTTGCCGAAAAAATATTTTATGGAAGGATAGAGCGTTACCAACGACCCTAGCCCATCCCAAAGGTTATCAAGGCTAAATAAACCTTTGCGATTTTCCATACTTGGTTGATAAAAGGGTTGCACAAAACTCCTTCCTAATTCTATAGTATGTGGGAAAAAATCAGTTTTGAGTTTTTGGCTGTAGGTTACAATTTCGGAGGTACTTAAATGGTAATGGCCCTCGCTGTCTAAGGCCCTGCTGGCTAACATAAACCGATAGCCTCCAATAATTTCCTGATCCTCTGGATTCCAAACAATGAGCTGATCGTAGGCGTATTCTCCTATATCAAATTCGTCAATATCCGATGATTTTCCGCTTCCTCCTCCGGCTTTTCTAAAGGATATTTCCCTCAAGCGGCCAACTTCATTCATTAGGTGAGGGGCCTCTTTTCCTTTAAAAATATAAATTTCGTTATGGCTGTTGTTTGTTATTCGAATAAACCGATTTGGTGTAAATTCTTTGATTAGCAAATCACGATCTATTTTTTCAATAATTGGCTCCATACGGGGTGCGGCAAACTTACATTAATTTTTATTATCGCTGCTCGAAATTAGATGACACAAATGCATAATTCGCTATTTAAAAATTGAATCGTTTTTGAATTCGAGGCCATAAACAAAGTTTCGGATTCGCTTGGCCCAAATTTTACTCGAATGTTGGGTTGTAAGTTCATCCGAGCTAATAACTTTACCAAAGACCATTTCTATCGTTTTGCCTTTTTGTTTAAACATTTCGTCGGCCAAATAAAACATTTCAAGATTGGCTTTAATGCCAAGAAATGCTCTGAATTGGGCTAAATTATAAAACCATGAACTATTTTTGCCTTTGATAAAAACTGGCAAAATGGGATGTTGATATTTTTGGGCCTTGCTCACAAAGCTCTTCTGCCACTCGATATCTTCAATCACCCCCTTTATTTTTCGACTGCACCTGCCGGCCGGAAAAATTAAGACGGCCGCATCGGTGGCATATATTTCATCAATAAAAGCCAGATTTGACTTTGCATTGCTTCCAAATTTATTGACGGGAACAAATAAGTTTTCGAAATTTGGCAGCATGGTTAATACATCGTTCACCAAATACCTTAAATCCGATCGTTTTTGGCCAACCATACGGATCAATGCCATAGCGTCTAAACCACCAAGTGGATGATTGGCTACAATAATAATGGGTCCTTTTTGAGGTATGTTTTCCAGGCCCTTAGAGGTAGTGTTGACGCCCATTTCCGACAAAACCAAATTTGCAAATTCAATGCCATTATGCCCATTGCCCTTGTGTAAAATTTCATTCATTCGGTCTTGATGCAAGGCGTGTTTGATATACCTCAATATGAAACCTGGCAAAAACTTAAATAATCCAGGATTTTTGTCCTTAAACAGTTTGTGAATATTAATAATTTGAGGAATTTCCTGAAGCGCCATTTTGGGCAAACCTACTTAATATTTTTCAATTGAAGCGGCTATAAATTTCATAGCCTCTCGTTGGCTTAATGGAGCTAATTGATTATTTTTAACAAAATTAATAACCCAAAGCGAGTTGGTTTTGCTGTATTCTCTTAGCACCCACCCAATTGCTTTTTTGATAAAAAATTCTTTGCTGTTTTTAAGTTCGGCAATATATTGGCTCAGTAAGTTGGTGTCGAGTGCCAATTTATATTTTAATTGAAATAGTAAACACGATCGCTGAAGCCAAATATTACCCGAATCCATCCATGCTCTTGTTATTGGATTAATTTGCTCGGGATATAATTTAAAATAAGCAGCCATCAATTTAGTGGCAATGTAATCGATGGTATCCCACCATGAATTATTTAAAGCCATAAACTCGAGTAAATGTATGTCGGGTTTCGAAAATTGTTTGACGTATTTTGAAACCAAAATTTGAGCAAAATAGTGATACTCTCGTTCAGGTTGAAGCCATAGGGACTTCACAATATCCGAAAGTTCGGCTTTAGTGGGGCGATGTGTATTTAACAAAAACGTGGCGCAAATTTCATCTCGAAGCGGGGCGTGGATGCCAAACATTGGAAACTTATTTTTGAGGTAGGCCTCCATCTTAATGGCGCGATTGCGGTTTTCATTTTCATGAAATACAAGCTCAAGAGTAATTATAAAATCAATAGCGTCCTAAACGATTAAAAAAAGGAAAGGGAATGTTTTAACTCAAAGCTACCTTTGAGGTG
>CAMDXE010000170.1 GCA_945878925.1 Chitinophaga pinensis | reverse complement strand
CGCTTTTATACAAAACTTTGTCGTCCATTTGGGCGGTTTGCACCACTACCCAACCTCTGATGATATCATGAAAACGCACTTCTTCTTTGCGCGGCAATTTCAAACGAATCACATAGGGTTCATTTTGAGCAAGCCTTTCCTTTACTTCATCTTCACTCAGAGTCAGGCTGTTTTTCATGGTCATTCGGCTAGCGGCATCATACTTCGATGGCATTTTGCTGGCTTCCAGTTTGGTTCGCATTTCATCCAGTTCTTCGGTGGTATCAAAGGCGTAATAGGCAAAATCATTGGCTATTAACTGATCGGCATATTGTTTGTAAATAGGCTGCCGTTCGCTTTGGCGGTATGGGGCATGAGGGCCGCCAATACCTACGCCTTCATCGTAGTTTATTCCCAACCACTTAAAGGTTTCAACAATATAATCTTCGGCACCTGGTACAAAACGGTTTTGGTCGGTATCTTCAATTCTTAATAGAAAATCACCGCCATTTTTTTTGGCAAACAAATAATTATAAAGGGCGGTACGAACCCCACCAATATGCAATGGCCCAGTGGGGCTTGGCGCAAATCTTACTCTAACACGACGTTCCATAAATAGGGGGCAAAGATACGTGTAAGAAATTTGAAAATTTGAAAATTCGTGAATTTGAAAATTTGAAAATGAAGTTATTAAGACTAGTTTGTAGGATATATTGCTTGAACGCTATTTTAAAGCAGAACCAAGAACTATAAGTTTTACTGAAAATCTTTTAGCATCTAAACTAAATGCAATTACCCATTTATCAATGTTAGCACAACTCCATCCTCTTTTTTTTAGTGCCATGTTATTGCATAAAGCAAATTGTGCATGGCTAACTGCGTAACTTTCTATTTCTTCTATAAACTTTTTTAAAAATCTCTCTCCGGCATTTTCAGTATTCAAACTCTCAACATAATCGCCCAGTTTAGCTAACTGACGAATTGCTGCCTTTGAATACTCAATATTCATTTTTGATGTTTTTTTATTTCAACCCAGGCATTTTCTTTCATGATCATTTCATTGAAATCCTGTTGGTTTAAATAGTGTTCTAATTCATCATTGGAGAATGGACGGCCGATTCCAAGTACCATATCTTCATCCGTTAAAGATTTTGAGGAATGAAGATTTTTTACATAGGGATTTTTTTTAAGATTCTTTTTTATCTCTTCTGCGTGTTCATGGGTATCTATTTCAATGGTCAAAATTTCCATAACTCAAAAATAACTCAAAACGATGTTCTTAAAAAACTTTTTATTTCTACTTTTTAAATTGCACTATTTTTGGGGAAGCTTACAAGAAGATTAATAAGTTGTTTTTTATTTTTGCAGATTTATCCAATAATCATCAAGGAGTATTTCGTACTCCAATAACTGGTCTATTGCCATTTTAGATTTGTTCAATAATTGTAATATTTCATTATTTTTAACTACAACAAAACTTCCTTGAGTAAATCTTATTTCATAAGAAGATCTAACTGTGTCGATTTCATAGTAATAGGTGCCTTCAATTCTAAAGTTCTTAGGCAAGATATCTGCAAAAATATCAATCTTCATAGTGTCGATCTTATTGATAATCAGAATTCTTACCGGCCCGCAAGAAGGAGGAGAATAACATGAATGAAAGTAAATTGACTGAGTTAAACTATCAATTAAAAATGTTGTAAAATAGGGCTTGATTGGACTACATGATATTTTGATGTTGTATTCTTCGTCAAGCAACTGCCTCCTTTTTATGACTTTTCCTGTTGAATCTGAAAGATGAAACATTACACGACAAGAACAAGCAACTTGCCCAAAGGTATCTGAAATAATGAGAAAAATAACTGTGAAGAGAATAAGTTTCAATCGTTTCATCAGGCTTTCTTTTTTGCGTTGGTAAAAATTTATTCTAAAAATCTGGCAACACTTCCAAAAATCGTATTTCCCGTGTTTCAAAATTTACTTGACTTATTAAATGCCCCAACCCATTGCTCACCATTAAAAAACTTGGATTTTAATTAGAATTTACGAATAGCAGATTATTTTAACAATAAGTCAACTTCCAATTTTAAGACGGGCAAATGACGAATGATTGTACCCCAAATTATTTCATCATCTACCTTGTCGTAGCTATGAATTACTCGGTTTCTCATTCCTATGATCTGAAATTTACCAGATATCTCAATGGTTGAATCCAATTTATCAATACGGTTCATGGCTTCACCAATTATTTCAAACTCCCTTTCAATGGCTCTGCGGAGCATTTTGTTTTTGATTTAAATGTTGAAGTCGCGTTTTTCGCCTAAATAGGTTTCAATCGAATAAATAGATTCACGAATATCAAATAAATTTTTCCTTATTTCATCAGTCATAAATCAGGGTTTTAGCTTGGTTTACTGATTTAATGAAATAGGGATTTGAAAGCGATTTGTCTGTAACCAAGTCCACCGGACGATGAAACAAATCTTCAAATTTATTAGCAAGAGCAAAATAAGTGTCGGCATAATCGGCATAATCCATTGGCTTAAAAGAAATCAATAAATCAATGTCACTTTTTTCATCAAAATGTTCTGAACAAACCGAACCGAAGGCAAAAAGAGATTTTACATTATGCTTTTGGCATAATAGTTTAATCTTTTCAATATTGTCGGTAATTATATTTTGCACTTCGTATTTAAAGCAAAGGTAAAATTTTATTCTAAAAATCAGGTAACTCCTCCAAAAATCGTATCTCCCGTGTTTCAAAATTTACTTGACTTATCAAATGCTCAAAACCATTGCTCACCATTAAAAATTCAGCTTTTAAGTGAATATTGTAAACTGCTAATTGTTGCAGAGTAGTTTGAGTAAGTTTGATAGATGGAGCCTTGCATTCAATAGCTATGTGGGGGTTTCCAGAGGAATTATAGATTACAATATCAAAGCGTTTTAGCATTCCGTTTATTTTTAAAGCCCGCTCTACGGCTATTAACCCCATAGGAATTTTTTTTTCATTTATTAAAAACAAAACCAGCTTTTGCCGCACTTCTTCCTCGGGAGTAAGCAAAATGTTTTTTTTGCGAAGCGGGTCATACACAAAGGTTTTGCCTTCTTTTTCAGTGAGTTTTAATGGGGTATTATGAAATTGAAATTCTTTCAGTGCTTATAATTTGTTGGCAAAATAACAGTAAAAAATCAGCATAAATCCATATTAACATTCGATTAAGAAATTGTAATTCTAATTTTTGCAAAATCAGAAACAATTTCTAAAGCGGGATTAATCCCAACTAATTCAATAATTCGGCTTTACAAGCCTCCTCTTGATTAAGTTGGGATTAAATTGCAATTTCGCAGCAATGGCAAAACAAACTTCCGGCATGTCGTTTAAAGGTGTAATGACCGAACTGGATTTAAAACATTATAGTCCGGTATACACCTTATGTGGGGATGAGCCTTATTTTAATGATAAAATTTGTGACCGAATTGAGGCTGAGGTACTAAATGAAGCTGAAAAAGGATTTAACCAGTCGGTGTTTTACGGCAAAGATATTGATACCCTCTCGATTGTAAGTGCAGCCAAACGCTATCCGATGATGGCCGAACGGCAGGTGATAATTATAAAGGAAGCTCAATACCTTAAAAATTTGGAGGTGCTTAATCCCTACCTTGAAAATCCCTTAAAAAGTACGGTTTTGGTTTTTCTTTTTAGAGGAAACGGGCAATTAAAAAAAACGAATACCTTCAAGCTTTTATCCAAATATTATGTATTTGAGAGCGAAAAAATACCAGAGTATAAATTAAGCGAATGGCTTGAAAATTATATTAAGGAAAAAGGATATAAGACCGATGCAGCAGGTATTCAACTAATTGCTGAATCGTCAGGCAACGATTTATGCACGATAGAAAACGAATTGAAGAAAGTTTTTCTAAATTTAGGTGAACGAAAATCAATTTCCTTGGCCGATATTGAAAAATATATTGGCATAAGCAAGGAATATAGCGTTTTCGAATTGCAAAATGCCATCTCAAGATATGATGTAAAACGTATTTCAAAAATCATTAATTTTTTTGCATCCGATACAAAAAACCATTCTATTATCATGGTCATTTCTTCGCTTAATACTTTTTTTACAAAAGTTTATTTAGCGGCATCTCAATCCTCAAAATCGGATAGTGAACTGGCCGCAATTTTAGGCGTTAGCCCTTTTTTTGTAAAGGATTATAAATACACCTTACGGCACTATTCATCGGCCAAATTAGAGCATATATTAAAATCTTTAAATAGGCTTGATTTGCGAAGCAAAGGCATTATGACCAATACCGGCGACGAAAATTTGTATAAGGAATTGTTGATAGCACTTTGTTAATTTTTTTGAACCACATAGGAAGATAGGAACATAGTAAGGCATATAGTTAAAACCTATC
>CAMDXE010000169.1 GCA_945878925.1 Chitinophaga pinensis | reverse complement strand
AACACAGGTACTACTTTTGGCAATGGCGATTTTACGATTATTGGCCCTGGAACTTTAAATACCTACAATTATCAGCATGCCGTCTCTGGCACCATGACCCTCAGCGGAGCCGTCGTTTTTCATACCTTAAATTATTTCAAAAAAGAAACGTCGAGCTATGCCCATTTTAATTCGGCATCGGCTGTGGTAGATATCGATGGCGATTTTACCAATACCGCCGGCACCTTCACTGCTACCTCAGAAACAATGTATCTAGGAGGTAATTTTACTCGAACCGGAGGGACATTTACACATAATAACGGAACCATAGTTTTTGACGGCAACAACTCAACGTTTACCTCTGCCAATACAACCCTTTATAATATTACAATGAATAAAAACACAGGTAAAAGTATGACTATTGCCACTGGCAGTGCGATAACTACGAATATAAAATTGACTTTAAATTCTGGCAACATCATTACATCCGTATGGACACAGTTGATGCTTGGTTGCAACATAAATATTGTAATGGGCAATAGTCCAAACAATTGCAGCTCTGCAAGTTATATCGACGGCCCCTTAACCCGGGCTTTATGCAGCACAGGATCGCTTTTTTACCCTATAGGAAGAAATGGGAATTATCGTCCACTAACGCTTTACACCGTTCCAGTTGGGGGTTCTACCAATTTTACGGCTGAGCAAATAGAGAATAATATTCCTAATTGGTGTTTGCCAAGCGATTTGTGCAGTGTTTCTAAAATCCGACATTTTAGAGTGGTAATAAATGGTGGTCAGGTTTATAACGACCCCATTACCCTGAGCTATTGCTCCGACGATGGCGTTACCAATGCTAGCGATTTAAGGATAGCGCAGCAAGTGGGCACGTGCTGGAAAAATATTGGAGGCACGGGTACAGCAGTTGGATCGGGAACGATAACCTCTACAGTCGATTTTAATACCTATGGCGATTTTATTTTGGGAACCGATGATTGTATAAATCCATTGCCAGTTAAACTCTTGTCTTTTACTTCCAAATTATTAGAATCATCTGTAAAGCTAAATTGGGAAACCGCTACCGAAATTGAAAACGATCGTTTTGAAATAGAGCGCAGTTTTGATGGAAGACAATGGAATAAGATAGGGGTTGTAAAAGGAAATGGAAATACAAGCACATTAATGAAGTATACGTTTGAGGATACACATTTACCCTCAATTGCAAGAATCATTTATTACCGCCTCAAACAAGTAGATTATAGCGGCGCTTTCGAGTATTCGCCAATGGTGATTGAAGCCTTTAAAGGAATGGAGAATCCTGGAAGCAAAACACTTACGTTAAGTAAAAATTTCAATTTATATCCAAATCCTTCAAACGAGCACTTAACAATTGAATCGATAAATAAGAATGGAAAAGAATATAATTTTGACATAAGCGACGGCAGTGGCAAATTGTTAAAATCGGGTACGTTTACCGATTTCAAAACGATAGAAGTAGACGCATTAGCCATAGGAATATACTTTATTACCATTTATAATTTGGATGGAATAGCCTTGAACCACAATAAAATTATGATTTACAGGTAATCCCTAAAACTCGCTGTCGCTTGCATCTTGCAAGCGACTACGGCTTCATGCCTCTGGCATTTTACAATTTTCCATAACTAATCCTCGTTTGTAACGAGGATTTACGAGATCAGCGTTTTCAACGCCTAAAAAAATTCCTAACCTTGGTTTTGCTTTAAAAAAACAAATTTCTATTATCCTAGTTGCATGCGATGATAAGTTTGGAGTCTTTCGGCCGGAGGCCAGACTACAAGTCACTTGCAAGATGCAAGCGACAGCATGGGCGCACGAAAAGAGTAGTAGAACAATTGTAATTAGGTGTATTATTTTCATAATTTAATATTTTTACGTTGCTATAGCTTGCATCTCACAAGCTAGGTTTTATCTTGCCTCTGGCAAATCATAATATTCCATCACTCATTATCACCTCCTGATTTCATCCCCAAATCGTCACCAAAGTTGTTACCATTGACCAATTATGGGAACAAATATATATAAAAACGAATCGAATGGTAACCATTGAATTTAAATAATTTTTAACAAAGGTGTTGATATACAAGGTATTTACCTCGCAGTCGCTTGCAAGATGCAAGCCGTCAGCATGGTTTTTATTTTCCGATACAAAATCGGCTAAAAATATTAGCCAAAAGATCGTCGCTTGATATTTCGCCGGTAATTTCACCTAAATGAAATAAAGCTTTACGTATATCTAAGGCAATAAAATCGCCGCTTAGTCCTGTGTTCAACCCATTCATTACCTCTTCTAAAGCTTTGGCCGAATGGTGTAAAGCCTCGAAATGGCGACTATTGTTGACCAGCGTTTGCGACGTTTGATTTAGTTTTTCGGCATGGGTTTGCAATAAGGACGTTAATTCGAGAATGTATCCTTTTTTGCCCGAAATGTAACAGAGGTTCGCAAACTCTGAAAACCCCAAAAGCAATTTATTTTTATCGCATAAATCGGTTTTATTGGCTATGGGTATAATAAGTTTGTCGGATACATTAAGATCCTTAATTTCCTGAGCCAACTCTAGTGGGTTCGTTATATTAGCGTCGAAAATATAAAGTATTAAATCGGCTAATTTTAATTTTTCATATGTTTTTTCAATTCCCATGCCCTCAATTTCGTCGCCCGATTGGCGAATTCCCGCCGTGTCGATAAAACGAAATACAACGCCATTAATCGTTATGGCTTCTTCAACCGTATCGCGGGTAGTTCCAGGTATGCTGCTTACAATAGCTCTTTCTTCATTAAGCAAAGCATTGAGTAAAGTGCTCTTGCCTGCATTTGGCTTTCCGGCAATTACCGTTGCAATTCCATTTTTCAACACATTGCCAAGGGCAAAACTATCTTTTAGCGTTGTCACAAAAAGATGAATTTCGGAAACCAAATTATACAAGTGATTTCGATCGGCAAATTCAACGTCTTCTTCCCCAAAATCTAATTCAAGCTCGATTAGGGATGCAAAATCGATAAGCTGCTGCCTCAATTCTTTAATTTTATTAGAAAATCCTCCCCGCATTTGATCCATGGCCATTTTATGCGATAAGGCGCTATCGGAGGCTATTAAATCGGCCACGGCTTCGGCTTGTGTCAAATCTAATTTGCCGTTGATAAAAGCGCGCATGGTAAACTCGCCCGGTTTTGCGGTTTGTGCGCCCTGAACAATCAACAATTCTATTATTTTTTGTTGTATAAAGTACGATCCATGACAGGATATTTCTATGCTGTTTTCGCCAGTATACGATTGAGGTGCTTTAAAAATCGAAAGCACTACTTCATCCAAGACCTGTGCTTGAGTTATAGGCTCTCCTTCCAAATGGTTGGCAGAAGCAGTATGAATTGGGCTTATTATTTTGCCAAAATGAAGGGTGTGGCTGGGCTTATTTCTTATGTCCTTCGAAAAAACAGATTGGGCAATTTGTATAGCATCGTGGCCCGAAAGGCGGATGACGCCTATGGCTCCTATTCCTACTGGTGTGGCTAAAGCTACAATAGTATGGCTCATGCTCTATTAAAAATTAGGACTCATGGCCGATTTACTATAAAAATCGAAAATCTCATCTACTGCTTCGTCGGCCGTATCTACCACTTTAAACAAAAACAGGTCGTCGGCATGAATATTATGCTCTTGCAAAAGCATGGTATTTTTTATCCAATCTACTAGGCCATCCCAATAAGATTTGCCCACCAATACAATTGGAAATTTCCCTACTTTCATGGTTTGAACCAAGGTTAGGGCTTCGAATAATTCATCTAAGGTGCCAAATCCACCTGGCAAAACAATAAACCCTTGGGCATATTTCATAAACATGACTTTGCGAACAAAGAAAAATTTGAAATTAATAAGCTTATCGTGATCGATATAATCGTTTGGATATTGCTCGAACGGAAGATTAATGTTTAAACCTACCGATTTGCCTCCAGTTTCCTTTGCCCCTTTATTGGCTGCTTCCATAATACCTGGGCCACCGCCTGTAATAATACCATAGCCTGCCTTACTTAATTTTATGGCTATTTCTTCGGCTAATTTAAAATATGGATTGGATGGCAAGGTGCGGGCCGATCCAAATATTGAAACACAGGGTCCTATGCGAGCCAGCGTATCGTATCCATCCACAAATTCGCTCATTACCTTAAAAATATTCCAGCTATCGGTGCTTTTTATTTCGGGCCATTGTTGCATTTCAAATGCCCGTTTTATTTTTTCATTTTGTTCAATTATATTTTTATTCATTCTCTTTTAACATTAATACGAATTAAAGTACATTTTCGGATTACACTATGCAAAACACGATAATATGTAGCGTATTAAAAAAACAAATTCTGAATACACCCGATTTTGCCACTGTTTTGTATTGATGTACCTTTGCCTT
>CAMDXE010000168.1 GCA_945878925.1 Chitinophaga pinensis | reverse complement strand
GGAAGGTTGATTGTTTTATTGATTTGAGGAATAAGGATTTGTTTGTTCCAAGCGCGCTCAAATTCAACAAGGCGATACCTCTCGACATAGTTGAAGTTTTTGGTTACCAATTCGGTTTTGAGTTGGTTGGTTAAACAGCGAGTTTTCCCGTTTTTGGGCCATGAAAGGCTATTTTTGAAACCAAATACCAATCCAAATCCATCGTCATTCGATTTGTCAATTTTCGAAAACGTATTGCTATTGTTGTTGCTGTATACGCCTTCTAAAAAGGTTTCGGTTTGTCCGAATTTTTTCTTAAGGCCAAAAGTTAGCATCTGCATTCTTTTTGGAGCAATAAGCTGTTCGATAGGTTCGTAATCGCCCTGAGGTAAGCCAGCTACTGGCATAACCCATTCGAAAACCCTTCCATTAGCGGTACTTGTTTTCTGCCTATAATTGCCCTTGCCTAAGCCAACCAAGCTAAATACTACTTCATAAAAAACAGTATCGGATTGTGCATTTTCGCTAAATATAAAGACATTCTTGAACCCCAAGCTATCAATTTTTTTATATAATAATTTAGAGGGATCGAATATTTTAACCGCTCGAATACGAGGCAAAAAAGCCTTCTCGGTTTCGTCTCCTGCTCGTGCAAGTATTTGTTTTGCCGATACATTATTCGTTGAATCATAGCCATCGAGCGAAAGTTGAAAATTTTGATTTTTATTATCTTGCTCCGAAAAATAATTCACTTCAAGGCTTAGCCCATTTTTCGAAATCCCTGAACCTGCCTTGATGACCGAGCGTTGGTAGTTTCGATCGGAATATTGGAATTCGACAACAATGCGCGAAAATCGTGTTATCATTCTTGTAGGCATAAACGATACCTCTCCCGAATTGTAATTAATGACATAATCATTTGATTCGCCACGCACCAAGCGGCGGCCATCCAAATAAACCACCTCGGTGCCCGAAATTAGAATAATGAACGTTTCGTTTTGTGCACCATATAAACGATATGGACCTTGATTTCCTTCTTTACCATTAATGATATTTCGAGCAAAACGGCCTCGTGAAATGGCCAGATCTGCATTTATAAATTGGCTTGAATGTTTCTTATTTTCGCGCATCTGAATATGAACACCCCGTGATTTTTTGTTATAATTCATAAAATAACTACCCGGCTGTTTCATTTCAAAATCACCAATTAGCAAAGCCGTACTGTCCTTGTCCAATCGGATATAAATGCGATCAAAGTCTTGTAATTGCTGGGTATTCCCCTCGGGTTGAATTGGATTGTTGTCATCCGATATCACGCCCGTTACCCTAATATCATCTGCAATTTTGCCTGCAATTCGAAGATTTAAGTTAGAATTAACAACCAAATCCTGCTTATTTCCAATATTTATGCCCCTCGATAAATTGCCATCTGTTCTTAAACCCACTGCTTTTGTGTTGATCAAACCATCGCGCAAGGGGTCGTACAAAAAAGCGTCTTTTTTAAAAACCGGCTCAATTATGGAAACCGATTTTTTAAAGAAGGGCTTGACAAACAAAGGTGGAAGGGTTCTGTACGAAAGGATTAGTGTATCGTTGCAAACAGAATCAAGCATAAACTGGCCATTTTTAGGATTAAATTTAAAAAGGCGAATCGTAGTATTTGATTGCATGGTACGTAGATTCAAACTTTTTCCGTCTATGGCATAGTTTGAATCAAGTATTAGCTTGGTTTCTCCTGGCAATATTTTATAAATTATCTTATTATCTACCTTTTGGCACATGCCAAAATACGAAAGAAGCAAGGCTACTATGGTTAGAATTGCCGAATAAGAGGGCCGTATGCGATTAGCTTTGCCTAACAATGGGATAATTACAATATTACAAACGAAATGGGGAGTATAAAAATTCTGTTCTCATACTTTAGGACGTGATTACTGTCTTAATAAAATTAAGTTAACCTATTTTTAAACCCAAACCGATTCATCGCATTTGTTTTTTTGGCCTTTGAATGAAACTGCGTAATTTTGGTACATTATTTGAACCTCTTTTAGAAAAATGCATTTTTTCACTAAAATCAATTTTAAAGCAACCTTCCGCAAGGCCTTAACGCTCTCATTCTTTTGTTGTATGGCCTTGATTTTGTTTTCGGCAAATTACACAGCGGATATATTTAAAGAAATTGAAAATGCATTTAGTCAAGGAAATTCTAAATTGGTTGAGGGCTATCTAAATTCGAGTATTGAACTTGAAACGCCAACGTCAAAAGGGATATACAGCCGCAATCAAGCCCAAATTATTATTGCTAAGTTTTTTCAAAAATACCCACCACGTTCATTCAGTTTGGGACCACCAGGATACGCTTCGGGGGGCTTAAAGTGGGCAAGGGGCGAATACACATCAAACAGTGAGCAAACTTTCAGAGTTACGTTTACTGTTAAAAAAATTGATGCGGTTTATTTAATTCAAGTGATAAAAATTGAATGATGGATTTTACTTCTCAAAAAATCGCAAAATTCATAGCCGAAAGTTTAGCAGAAGATAAAGGGTCGGGCGATCATTCGAGTTTGGCATGTATACCCGAAGGCAAATTTGGTGCTGCCCAAATGATTTTTAAAGAAAATGGAATAGTAGCGGGACTTAAACTTGCCGAACAAATATTTCATACTGTAGACCCCAATTTAAAAACGGTTTTATTAAAACACGATGGCGATGAAATAAAGGCCGGAGAAATAATTTTATATGTTTCAGGCAGTGTTCACTCTATTTTAGTTACAGAGCGACTGGTGCTTAATTGCATACAGCGATTAAGTGGTATTGCTACTCAAACCCATCAGGCTGTTAAATTGATAAAAGGGACAAAGGCCAAAATACTGGATACCCGAAAAACTACCCCAGGCCTCCGACACCTAGAAAAATGGGCGGTTAGAGTTGGTGGCGGAGTAAATCATCGGATGGGATTGTACGATATGATTATGTTAAAAGATAATCATATAGATTATGCCGGAGGAATTGGCGTGGCCGTTGAGCGCACCAAGCAGTATTTGAGCAAGCATAATTTAAGCTTGAAAATAGAAGTAGAAACTCGAAATTTAGAAGAGGTGAAACAAGCCCTCGAGCAACAAATCGTTGATAGAATTATGTTCGACAATTTTAGTCCTGAATTAATGAAAGCAGCCGTTTTACTTGTAGATGGGCGAAAGCAAACCGAAGCATCTGGAGGCATTACTTTGCAAAATGTTAGAAAATATGCTGAAACAGGCGTTGATTTTATTTCCATTGGCGCTCTAACCCATTCGGTAAGAAGTATAGACATTAGCTTAAAAGAAATAGAACAAATGCCAAATCCCTAATTTATATTTTACTTTTGAAATTATAATATGCAATAGTGGTCACATAAAGCCCTCCAATTTAAGAAGCTTTATGTAGTTTTGTTACATATATAAACAAGTTACCAGTAATGCTATGGCGACCGAGCAAATTTGAAACTGACAGAAATAGAATGACATTTACAAAAAGACATATCAAGATTGTTTCGGTGGTTGTTATACTGACAACTTTCCTGACTTGGTTTTTCTATGCTCATGAAACATTACCCAAGCCAATACGGGCAGCAACAGCTTTAATTGGGACACCTGTCGCAATTGCTTCTGGACTTTCATACTATCTAAATCTTGGAATACCAGTATATGAAACCCCTTGGGCAGTAATACTTTCTAATTTGGTATTTTCTATTTTTGTTGTGTTATTGGTTATCAAAATTTTAAATAGACGGAAGAACAAATAGCCTTTCAAGCATTATAGAACAATTAATAAATTACTGAAAATGGCAAAAGAACAAGGAACAAAAGAGAGTCCCTGGAAATTAAAAACACCTCCATTGACATCTGAATACGAAATGTATAAAGATGAAAAGGATGGAAAAGAAGTAATCGTATGTGTTGTTGGGAAAACAACACTACTCTATGACTATCGTTGCCTCAACGACCTTCACAATATGCTTAAAAAGCACGGAGACTGGATGGAACTTGGCAGTGCAGACGAACAAAAACCTGCAAAAGACGGAACAGTTGAGGCTTGGGGGCGTTCAGAGAAAAATCCAGTTGAAGGTTGGTATGGACTAAAGAAAGGACTTCGTGGACGCTTTGGAATGTATATCCCACCTTTAATGGAAAAACTTGGACTTGCAGAAGTATCGCACAATGCAAAGGGAAATAAAATGAAAGCAAAGTAACAGCGGACAGAAAAGCACTACTGGTAACATGGGGTTTGCGATAGCGGGGGTTCCGTGCTTCGTAGACACTTTTGTGCAAGGTGGAAGTTCAGTTCTTCGTATGAAGTTTAGTGCTAAAACTCCCCGCCATCGCAAACCCCCGAAACGTTATGCATAATTTTACAGCGACAGTGCTGACACAAACGGGTAAGCCGAAAACCGAACAGAGTAGGCACAAT
>CAMDXE010000167.1 GCA_945878925.1 Chitinophaga pinensis | reverse complement strand
TATGTAGGCAAAAGGCAGCGCTTGTTTTATTAAGGCATAAATTTTTTGTCGGTCGATGGTCCATTCGGCTTTGCCTAAATAGTGTGAAGTTGCTAGCCACGAGAGGATAAAAGTTAGCAACAAACCCGCTGTTTGTGTCAAAATAAAAGTGTAAAGCGAAAGTTTTACTGGGCAAAAGCTAATCCAAAGTATGGCGCTCAAACTTAGCACTACAAAAAAGCGATCGACCACCGATAAGATGCCATCTATTTTAAATTTCTGAATAGCCGAAATGTTGGATCTCAGAAACGTATTAAACGAAAGAATGGTTTGGTTGATGGCCAAGAGGCCAAAAATGAGTAAATCATGTTTTGTAAAACCTATGGCATAACCTAAACTAAAGGCCAAGGCAAAAAACAAAATACTAAGAATTGTTTTTGAGGTTATAATAGACCAAAAATTAGCCTTATAAAAATCGCGATTTAAGGATACCTCTCGATTATTGTAATTGGTAAGGCCCAAATCAAGCACAATCATAAAAATCAAACTA
Organism: Chitinophaga pinensis; assembly: GCA_945878925.1. Lineage (GTDB taxonomy): Bacteria > Bacteroidota > Bacteroidia > NS11-12g > UBA9320 > JABWCE01. The sequence goes on along the minus strand of CAMDXE010000167.1, from coordinate 3,908 downwards.
AATCCTGTTAAACTAAAATATGTACCGTATTCGTGATTAGGAAGAAGGTTTTGTACGTTTCGGTCAATCACCAAAATCCAAACCGGTTTAATAAGGAGGTTTAGCGCTTGAATAAAAACAAAATCGGTTAAAAATTTCTTTCGCAAATGATTTTAGTTAGGGTCGGGCATTGGAGATGGAAATGATTTATAGGTATGTATCAAACAAGGGAAGGATGAGCGATTGGTCGCTCAATTGATTTTCGAGACCAAGGCTAATTATTTTGTTGACCAATGCTGTATTTCTTTCGCCTTGTTCGAGGGCAAATTTATAGGGTACATTGCTAAAAGTAACAAGTTCGTATTGCGATTTAAATCGATCAGGATAAAGGCTGCAAAGGTCGTGTTCGACATGTTTATAGTGCAGAAAGCTTTTGTCGCCAACTCGGTCGCGCATTTCAATAAAATTTTGCAAAGCCAGATTGGCGATGGCATCGGTATTGGGTTTTCGGAGGCTTTGATATTCCGAAAAAATCAAATCCCAGTTGGGGTAATGTTTTTCGAGCAATTCGTCAAAAACAACACAATCTTCAAAAGAGCAATTCATACCCTGCCCATAAAAAGGAACCACGGCGTGAGCGGCATCGCCTATCAAGGCCATTTTGCCATTGGTCCACGGGAAACACCTAACGGTGCACAATTGGCCGATTGGATTCTTAAAAAAATCATCATGAAGGTTGTGAATTAACCCTTTGACATCTGGGAAATATACATCAAAAAAGGCGTCTAAGTCTTCGGGTGTCTTTATGGAATCGAAACTTAGTGGCCCATCGATTTGAAAAAATAAGGTACATGTAAAGGTTCCATCCAAATTTGGCAAAGCAATGAGCATAAAGCTTTCTCTTGGCCATATATGAAGACAGTTTTTATCTAATTTAAATTCTCCATTGGACGCCGGTAAAATACAAAGTTCTTTATACCCATGTTGAAGATAGGTTTGCGAATAATCGAATCGACCCTTGGTTTGCATTTCGTAGCGAATGGCCGAAAAAGCGCCATCGCTGCCTAAAACTCTATCGGCTTTAAATTCGCTGCGTTTTCCATCCCCATCTTCAAAATATACAATGCCCTCTTGAAGATTTGCATCCACACAATTCGAATTAAAATAAAGATGAATATTGGGCCTTTCGTCGGCCAATTCTAATAATTTGATATTTAGCAATCCTCTGGAAACCGAGTATATGGCTTGCTCTTCTTTGCCATAAGGTTGAAAGGTAAGTTCGCCCGATTGAGGATGCATCATTCGGCCACGCATGGGTATGCCTGTGTCTAAAACTTGCTTATCTAACCCAACTTTTTTTAATGCGTTAATACCCCTTTCGCTCAAAGCCAAGTTTATGGATTTGCCTGCCGACATTTTATTCTTTCGCAGGTCCGGTCTTTTTTCAAAAAGATGAACATCGAATCCGCGGTTGGCCAAAAAAACGGAGATCAGTGAACCTGCCAATCCGCCTCCTACTATTGCTATTCTTTCCATTTTAGGGCAAAAATAAGATTAAACGCTTTGTTTTTGTGAAGGAGGTTTAATCTTCTTAAAATAAAAATTATATCCTTTGAAATGATTACCAACAATGCGAAGTAAGGACTATTATTTAAAATGGGTTTTTAAAGAAAATAAGTAGTGTTTGCCTCTTAGCTCGGCAAACGAGTTGGCTATTAGCATTATACCCGATTGAACGACAATGCCAAGCCCAAAACCTCTCAAAAATCCTTCGGAAGCCCCCATCAAAAAAACAATTAATCCAAATAGGCAAAGTGCTATTTCTACTTTATGGTATAGTTTAAAACGCGCTAGCACTATTGCCATCCTTGGCATTTCCATATTTTTAATATTTTTTGGGTGTTTTGAGGCAAAATTAAGCACGCGATTTAAGTCGGTTGAGGTTCTAAAATAGATAAATAAACCCGCAAAAAACTGTAAGAAGGCAACGAACAAAACTGGCCAACCAAGGCCATTAAAAAAAGGTAAATTTACCGCAAGCCAAAAATAAAAAGTACCTAAAATAAAGGTGGCACCTAATATCACAAAGAACAAGCTTGCATATTTTTCAGCTTTAAAATAAGTGTGAATGAATGTCATAAACCGAACAAATGTAGTTTTAATTCTTAAATAGCCATAAAAGTTTACTTTTCCTTATTTAAAAAAGAAGGGAGAATGGCCTATAAAAAAACCCTGACGAAGCAGGGTTTTAAAATTTAAAATGTATTTATTTTAATGCGTTTACCAATTTCTTCAACGTCATTTTTGAATTTTTTGTCGGTGTCGATTAAGTCGTTAACCGTTTGACAGGCATGAATAACGGTTGAATGATCGCGTCCTCCAAAATAGGTTCCTATGCTTTTAAGCGATGCCTTGGTCATGCTTTTGGCATAATACATCGAAATTTGACGGGCTTGTACGATTTCGCGTTTGCGGGTTTTTGATTTAAGTTGATCAACCGATAATCCATAAAATTCGGTTACCAATTTTTGAATATAATCGATAGATACCTCACGAGATGAATGTTTAACAAAATTCTTCATCATCTTTTTGGCAAGTTCAATATCTATTTCCTTTCGGTTTAGCGAGGCTTGAGCCAAGAGGCTTATAAGTGCGCCTTCGAGTTCGCGAACATTGCTATCTATATTATGAGCTACGTATTCAACTACTTCTTTTGGCAAACGAATGCCATCCTGGTACATTTTGTTTTCGAGGATAACCATTCGGGTTTCGAAATCGGGTACTTGCAAATCGGCAGATAAGCCCCATTTGAAGCGCGATAATAAACGTTCGTCCAAATCTTTAAGATCTTTGGGAGGCCTATCGCTTGTTAAAATCAATTGCTTACCGGATTGATGCAAGTGGTTGAAAATTTGGAAAAATATTTCCTGTGTTTTTTCCTTTTTCGAAAAAAACTGAACATCGTCCACAATCAATACGTCAACCAATTGGTAAAAACTTACAAAATCATTATGGTTTCCGTTTTTGCAAGCATCGTAATATTGATTAATGAATTTTTCGGACGATACATATAAAACGGTCTTCTTTTCGTAAATGGCCTTGATGTGGTTTCCAATGGCGTGGGTTAGATGGGTTTTTCCTAAACCTACCCCACCAAATAACATCAACGGATTGAAGGCCGTACCACCTGGTTTGTTGGCTACTGCAAATCCGGCACTTCGGGCCAATCGGTTGCAATCGCCTTCGATAAAATTTTCGAAAGTATAAGCAGGGTTAAGTTGCGAATCGACGTTCATCTTCTTAAGCCCTGGAATAATAAATGGGTTGCGAATGTTGTTGTTTAAATTTAGAGATAAACTTACTTCATTTTTATGCTTCTGTTGGTTTTTGGTAGGAACATTAATAGTGTAGGGGTTTCCATTGGCCGATTGGCTATTGTCAACAATAATATTATATTCAAGTTTCGAGCCTAAACCCAATTCTTTTTCCAAAGTTCGTTTTAGTAAACCCACATAATGTTCCTCTAGCCATTCATAAAAGAATTGACTTGGTACTTGAATCGTAAATACCTTGTTTTCTAATTTTAATGGTTTAATTGGATCGAACCATGTTTTAAAACTTTGAGGAGGAATATTATCCTGAATAATTTTTAAACAATTGTTCCAAATTTCAATGTGGGTGTTTGACATGTGTGTAGCTGTGTATTAAATTAATTAAATTTCAAAGGTTTAGCTTTTTTACAGGGCCTTTGTAATCGGGTTGTAAAGATTGAATAAAAATTCACATAAAAAAATTTATTTATGCTTGATTTTTAACAAATTTTTAACAGTGTATAAATAATTAATTTTAGTGTATAAATTGCCAAAGTTCAGGGAGCTCATTCTTAATTAATTGCCTTGGTAATATGGCATTATTGGCGGTTTTGAGGA
>CAMDXE010000166.1 GCA_945878925.1 Chitinophaga pinensis | reverse complement strand
TAAAAATAATAAATTTAATGGTCCATAAAAAAGAATTAAACACTTTGCCGCCCTGATAGGGGTAATTAAGAAATAGAGGGGTAATGAAAAACGGCTTAAGAAGAGTAATTATTTTTTATAGGCAATCGTATTAATATTATGGACAAAAGTATAAATTAATTCCATAATTCAAAATAAAATTAATGCGGTTGATGCGATTTATTATTGGATTAAAAATAAATAGACTTTAGTAAATAATTATATGCCAACTGTGGCCCATCAAAGGCAAAAGGAATATTGTTTAGAAAAATAATACTATCCAAAAATTACTGATGGATGCAACTTAGAATTTCACGTTTTTATTCGTGAACGTCCATGGCATCGCGCAAGCCATTGCCTATAAAATTAACGCTCATCACTAATAACGCAATCATAAGGCCAGGGAAAATAGCTAAATGCGAAGCGTCGAAAACAATAAATGCATAATTTTCTTTTATCATCTGCCCCAGGCTAGGAGTAGGTGGCTGTAGGCCTTGGCCCAAAAAGCTGAGGCCTGCCTCTAGCAGAATGGCGGAAGCAAAATTGGCTACCGACATAATAATAACGGTACCCCAAATATTAGGAAGAATATGGTTTAATAGTATCCTCCAATTATTAAATCCTAATATTTTGGCAGCTTGAATGTATTCCATTTCTCGAATCGAAAACACTTGTCCTCTCACGATTCGTGCCAATTCGACCCAAGTGGTTAGACCTACAGCCACAAATATTTGCCAAAACCCTTTGCCAATTGCAAACGTAAGGGCTATAATAAACATGAGGGTAGGTAATGACCAAATGATATTGATCAACCACATAATCAAGCCGTCAACTTTGCCGCGATAATATCCAGCCAAAAGCCCCATTAGCAACCCAATGATTACCGAAATTACCACGGCCACCAATCCCACAGCAATAGACACACGTGCTCCAATAATTAATCGACTAAAAAGGTCGCGGCCATATCTATCGGTTCCCAGAATACTGGTGCGCCTTAGCGTATAATCTTTTGGATGATAGAGGGTGGCTTTATGAATACTTTTTATGAGCGAATTGCCATAGGGTAAATAATAAATTGAATCGTTTTTGGTGGCTATCGAATCTACTGCTATCAATTCGTAAGGCGAAGTCCAACCCTTGGCTATTTTAACAAATACGGAGGTTTCGGGCGTTGGCGAGCTTCTTTTTATTTTAAGGAAGTTGCAGGCAAACCCCGGTTGTTTTAAGGCTATATCGGGATACATGGTATTTACATCGGGCGTATGGTCGGGAATAATTAAAAATCCGAAGATTGAGGTAAAAACACAAATGCTCAAGAAAACAAAGCCCCCGAGTGCTAATTTATTTTTTTTAAACCGTTTCCAAATCATTTTCGAAGCTATATGTATTTAATGCAACAAGTGCGGCCATAAAGCCCCACATTGGAACGGCTAATTTATCAAATTCGCTGTAATTGTTTAAAAAAGCGTGAACAAAATAGGTAGAAAGACCCGAAACTAAGGCCAAGGCCAGGTATTTTCTTTCGTCGGTGGCCGAAATCCGAAAGGCTCTAAATCCAAGAAAAATAGTAAATAATACGATGCAAATCCAAAGCAATGCTCCTATAACTCCCGATTCGCATAAAGGTCTTAAATATTCGCTATGTACATTGCCCAAGTTGCCCGAATGCGTACTTATAATGGTTAATTCGCTGGATACTTGAAATGGAGCATATTGAAAAACGTAGGTTCCTGGGCCCCAACCCAACATTGGATTTTCTTTAAACATGCGCCAAGCACAATTCCATCGGTTTAAGCGTTCTAAATTTGATGGATCGGTCGATACATTGCTAATCGACGAAACATGTGCTTCGATATCATCGGCCGACCCTTGTTTATTGCGTGATAATTGAGTTTGAATATCTGTTTTTAGATATAAATAGATACTCGCCATAGCCAAAAGCGCAAGGAGCAAGGTTCTGAATCTGAAACCCATAGCAATGGCTACAATTAGTATGGCCGATGCCACCAAACTAAGCCAAGCTGCTCGTGTGTATGAAAGCAAAACGGCTACTGTGAGCAAAAGCACTAAAAAAGCGGCGAGCAGGCGAAGGACTAAAGATTGTTTTAAATAAAATCCCCAAATGGCAAAAACTGCAAGGGGTGGAATTATAAAAGCCACCAATGCGGCATACATGCCGTGGTCGGGCAAAAATGGTTTCATAGCCGAATAGGCATATTCGCGGGTGAAAGCGCCTTGCGAATGGATAAATATGGTGTATACAGCCAATAAGCAAATGGAAATGCCAAGTAGCCAAACAAACAATCGAATGGCCTTTAAATCTTTAAAGAATTCGCCAAATAAAAAATAAAAGATGCTCACATACATTATCCTCGAAAGGATAAATTTCAAAGAAATAATAGGCATCGAACTTGTGAGGGTTGTAAAAAAGTTCCAAGCCAAATCACCCATAATAAACAGACTTAAGCCATTAAGTATAAAGGCTCTATTGAAGCTGGCGCCCTGAATAAATTTTAGAATCAACCCTAATACCACAAAAATAAGTATGGGCTCGGTTGGAAAACTCATGCCAAATCCTCCTCCAATATCATTCACAGGGATGCTTAAAGGAACTGCAAAAACCACAAAAAATAGCATGGATTTTGTTTGTTGAATCAAAAGCCAACTAAAGGTAATGGCTAAGGGAACTAAGGATATATAAAGGTTGTCGAAATATATCCCAAAAAGTAGGCTGGCTAAATAGGTAAAACCAATGGCGTAAAACCATTTTATGTTTAGCGGTGCTATCATCCCTCTCGGAGTTGTGATGACTTATAGGTTTTTAATTTTTCGATAAAAATAATGACAATTAACCCTATAAACATACTGGCTAAAAGGCTCATGAGTATTATGGTTTTTCGTTTTGGCGATGCTTTAATTTCTGGAACATCGGCCGAGGTAAGCAAAAATTTATGGGTAATGGTTTTATCGACGTCCACTTTAGCTTTTTCAAAACGTGTTCGCGACTTATCAAGGGCATCCAGCTCAAGTATTAAATATTCGGTATAGTATAAAAAATCTCCAGCATATTTCGATAGCAAGCTTTGCTCATCTCTGAGCTTCTGTAAATTGTTTGCATTTCCACCTGTTGCTTGCAATTTTGCAATCTCTTCGGCCAAAGCCCGCGATTGTTCTTCATAATTGGTTACGCCTTTGTCGGCAAGCAATTTAAGATTGTTTCTAATTTCGGTTATCTCATGCTCTTTTTTGTGATATTCTTCTTCAATAATTTTGAAGGCTTCGCGTGCCAACTGCATTTGAATCTCGGTTTTTACGGTGTCGTATATTTCGGCAATTCCATTTGCAATTTTAGCCGCCATTTCGGGATTTTCATCCAATACCGTAATCGAAATCGATAAATATCGGGTTCGATTGAATTCTATATTTTTTTTAAATTTATTGGAAAGATTGGTCTTGGCATATTTTCCTTTTGAATCGATACCATAATGACTCATAAGGTTAAAATTTTTGATTATTCTACCTGTCATTGCAGAGGATTGTAGAAGTTGTAAAGCATTTTCGGCCTCCGATTCTTCGCCAAAAGCCAAAGGGTCGGCTTCGCGTTTGTTTAAATCCGTAAATAATGCATTTCCTATAGAATTGATGGTGGTGGGATAAAAAATAACCTCGGCCTCGTATTTTGGTTTAATAATAAAGGTAAGGGCTGTGGATAAAAGCAAGGTAACTATTGCCAGGCAAATCAATTGTTTCCGCCAATGAATCGCATAGGCTAATATTTCGGTGAAGTTAAGCTGTAGGAAATTCTGTTTTTGCGACATGTTTTAAATTAGGGTGCGAATATATATAAAATAGATGGTAGCACTAATAACGGCAAGTGAGTATGTTGTATTTTGCGGCAAAGGGAAAATTATTTAAAAAAAGAAGTTTTGGAATAAAAACAGTTTTATAAAAAGACAAGTATTCGAAAAATAAATGCTTTTGCGGTACTAATATTTAGCCATTCGGTAACAGGCTATTCCGAAAAACAGTTGTGTAATTACCGCTGTCATGGCTACGCCAATTAGGCCATAGCTTTTAATGAATACCAGGTTTCCAATAATGTTAATGGCACAAGTAATCATGGCCAGTTGATTGATTTTTTTTATTTGACCGGCAGCCGTCAAAAGAGTCCCAAAAATGTTGACCAATACCATGCCAGGTATGCACCATATAAGTATTGAAAAAATCACCCCAACGGCTGGTGTAAAATGGCCGGGATATAAACTTTCCATAATGGATTGACTCCTTAATGAACACAGAAGTGTAGCAAGGATGGCAGGTATAAATATACCAAGAGACGACCATTTGATAAGCGATCTTATTTTTAATTTATCCTTTAAATTGGCTGCAAAAAGAGGAAGCAATTGCCCTGCCAAAAGCGTACCAATAATGGCCGCGGCATCTAGCAATCGGTAGCACATTGCATAGTTGCTAGCTTCTAATCGGCCTTGGGGCATAAGGGTTAAAATTAAAACCGAATC
>CAMDXE010000165.1 GCA_945878925.1 Chitinophaga pinensis | reverse complement strand
CGACTATTGGAAAAGCTGGATAGCTTAGGAGGTCTTTAAATAGTAGAAGCCCGACCTAAGAACGCCTAAGCTAATTTTTATTTATTGTAAGCCTCAATGGCTTTTCGAATTTTCTTTTGTTTTAAATTATTTCCCCTCACCAAATAATACATCAAGATAGCAACAGGAGGCCCAACATAGGTTAGGTTTTCGTGAGCGCCATCTTCTTCAAAAATGGCGGCAATGCCGGCGGTAGCCATGGCAAGGCTAAGGACATAAATACTTATTTCGGCCACGCGAATGTTTCGGCATTTTCGAAGCTGTTTCATGCTTTTGGGATTGTCGGCCAAATCGAATTTAAGGGTTTTGTATTTTGCTTTTTTCAAACTTCCTGTCCCCTTATTGTAATACAAATATTCCTGGGTCATCGATTGGTCGCGGGTATACATGTAGGCTCCCGTTTTTCGGTCTTGTTTATATCCTCCGCTTTTTACGCTGGTAATCGTTTGGCTATAAAGATTAATGGGGCCTGTGGTAGTGGCACGCATAAATGAACTGGTATTGCGCCTCGACAGGTGCTTTGTGTTGGCAAACGAACCACTAGAGTTTTTATAAAACTTGACCGAATCTTCTCTGTAAATTCCAACATTTGTATTAAAAAAAGGTGATCCATATTGAATATGGGTGCATTTAATGGTTTTGCCCGAGTATAATACGAGATAAGTGCTGGTAAGGTCGATTATTGATTGGGCTTTGCTGCCAAAATTAAATTGGAGGAATAAGCAAAAGCATAAGAATAATTTTTTCATTTAGGAATGAATTAGCTGGATTAATGACCCAAAAGTAATCAAATAATTGGCAATAAAAAGGGATATATTAGTTGAAATATTGCTGAAATGCACCACAATCAGCCACACGTTTTAGTAAATTTGGTTTTACCCACTACACATGCCAACGATATCCAAAATAAATGAACGAAAATTTTTGCATTTGAAAGAACAACTACTCCAAATTAAAAATTACTTTTGAGATAAGTGTTAAAACTCAATTGAAACTTAATTAATATAGGTCAACAAAGATTGTTACTATTAAAGAAGAGAAAACCTAACTCAATATTTTTGAAAGTATTTTTATAGCCAATACAAAAAAAATACGCCGCTAAATGAAACATAATACATTGTTGATATAAGCGAAGCACCTTAAGGCAAAAAGGCAAAGTCAAAAACCGGTTTTAATTATTTCTGAATCCTTTGAATGAGCATGAAACAAGATAATATAGAAATTGCAAATGGAATAGTTAGTGATATAAAATCGCTCATTGAACAAAGCAAGCAACAGATTGCGTTAGCGGTAAATGCCACAATTACAATGCTTTATTGGCAAATAGGCAATAGGATTAATAAGGAAATGCAAGGGCAAAACCGAAATGAAATCTATGGTAAACAGATAGTCTCTACATTGTGGAGACAATTAGGAAATTAATATGGCACATCGTTTTCCGAAAAAAACCTACGTAGAATGATGCAATTTGCCGCCATTTTTCCTGAGGAAAAGATTGTCGTATCACTGATACGACAATTTAGTTGGACGCACTTCTTGGTGTTAATACCCATTGGAGACCCTTTAAAACGAATGTTCTACATCGAAATGTGCAAAATAGAAAAATGGAGTGTCCGTAACTTTCGCGAACGCATCAACTCTATGCTGTATGAACGCACTGCCATTAGTAAAAAACCAGAAGAAACTATAAAAAATGAGTTGCAGAAACTTAATGAAATCAGTCAAATTACTCCTGACCTGGTTTTTCGAGATCCTTATTTTTTAGATTTTCTTGGCTTGAAAGATACGTATTCGGAAAAGGATTTAGAATCGGCCATTGTTGTTGAATTACAACGCTTTATTACGGAATTAGGCTCCGATTTTGCTTTTATAGCTCGCCAAAAGAGGTTGATGATTGACAACCGTGATTATTATATTGACTTGCTTTTTTATCACCGCCGATTAAAATGTCTTATAGCCATTGATTTGAAGATTGGTGAATTTGACGCTGCTCATAAGGGCGAAATGGAGTTGTATTTAGGGTATTTAGAAAAACACGAAATGGTTGAGGGAGAGAATCCACCCATTGGCCTGATACTCTGTACGGGTAAAAACCCTGAACATGTAGAATTGTTGCAATTACACAAAAGCAATGTAAAGGTGGCGGATTACTTCACCATTTTACCTTCAAAAGAAATATTATTAGACCGCTTGCGCAAAGCCATTGCCATTGCTCAAAATCAAATAAAAGATATTGAATAATGAATTGCAAACTAGCACAAAGGGCTAAAGCAATGCTTATTGTTATGTCTGAGAAACCGAAAGAAAATCAATTTTTTTTCTCGAGTTTTTTTGCTTTTTCGGCCTTTTTCCTCTGACTCTTGGTAATGCCAGTATAACGACCTGGGTATTTCTCAATATCCTCGGCAAGTTTTTTGAAGGATTCGAGAGTGGCATTAAATTTTTTGTAGAGTTCGTCGTTTGTGGCCAACTGGCCTAAAGCGCCGTTTCCTTTATTGATATTGTCAATCGTTAGCGACATATCTGTTAAAGTCTTTTTTAATTGTTTGGCAGTTGATTCCAATTCCATTTTTTTGAGCTCTTCGGATGTGCTTTGGAAATTGGTAAGTATGGCATTTATTTTTGGGGTCGATGATTTTAAATCGTAGGAAACCGAATTTACGTTTGATAAAATATCATCCATTTTAGCGTTTTTGCTATCTAATTGTGCCTCTATTTTTTTAATGGCTTGGTCGGCCGTTACTAGGGTTTTATCCAAATTTTGCAAGGTGGTTTTAATCTGATTGTTTCCTAATTGGGCATTGAGTTCGGTTAATAGTATATTTATTTTTTCGGACAAGGGCGTGATTAATTTGGTCATAGCTTTTGCCATTCCTTGATCCTTATCTGAGCTAAGGGTATCGCCCGATTTTGCAATTTCATGCGATTTGCCCATAATTATTTGAACTCCTTTTGATCCTATAAGATCGGTATTGATAATTTTGATAATGGCGTCTTTTGGAACCTTTATCGATTTTGGAACTTTTATTTCAACCAAAAGTTTCAACGATTTTTGGTCCATTTGCACGTCGCTTACTTGGCCAATTTTATACCCGTTTATCATTACTGGATTCGATTTAAACAGCAATTCAACGTCGTCGTATTGTGCAAAATAGCGATTGTAGGATGTGAAAAGATTTTCGCCTTTCATAAAATTATATCCTAAAATGAGTATGGTTATCGAAATAACAGCTAAAGTCCCAACTTTGGTTTCGTTACTTATTTTCATGTGTGTTTATTTGAGGGGGTATTGCAAAAGAGGTGGGGGTTTCTAAAATTAATTGTTTGCATACCAATTTCTGTAGTTTCTAAACCCAAGCATCATGCTATGTGCCAATTTTTTGCGTCCCTCTTCCGAATTCAATAGGGAGAGGTCGTTGGCATTGCTCAAAAATCCTGTTTCGATTAATATGCTGGGCATGGCTGTTTTCCACAAAACCAAAAATCCTGCTTGTTTAACATCTTTGGTATGTATCACTTTGTGTTGTTTTACCGATTCGTGTACACTGCTTGCTAGGCGTGCGCTTTGGTCCATAAAGGCATTTTGATAGAGCGAAAAAATAATATCCGATTCAGGCGAATTTGGATCGAATCCACCGTATTCGGTATTTTTAGAATAATCTTTTTCTAAAAGCACCGATTCGTTTTCGCGTTTCGACACCTCAAGATTTGCAGCGGTTTTGTGGGTTCCCATAATATACGATTCGAAACCATGTAAAGTATTTACCGGATTGTAATTGCAATGAATGGAAATAAAAATATCGGCATTGTTATTATTAGCAAGCGCTGCGCGCTGATATAATTCTATAAATTTATCATCCTTTCGAGTGTATAAAACTTTTAGTCCTTTAACGCTATCTTCAATGAGTTTGCCAAATTTGAGGGCAATATCTAAGGCAATATCTTTTTCGAATACATTGTTATGCCCAATACAACCGGGATCTTTTCCGCCATGTCCGGCATCAATAATGATAGTTTTTATGTTTTTATCGCCTGCTTGTATAAAGCTTGAATAATTTCGATTGGTTTCGGGGTAAGGGATCCCATTTTTTGCATCGGCAATTGAGGCATGGTTTTTGTGAAGTATCGACTCAATGCTAAATAATGCAAATAACAGAACAAAGAGAACCATGGCACGAGGGGTAAGGCTAAATTTAGACCATCGCTTTGATTTAGCAAGGCTTTGCATTTCATTCCATTCCCTAAGTTTGATTACTTGCATTTGGTCAATAACTATTTTTAAACCTCGCGTTTCTTATTGTAATTTTGAAACCCATAGGTTCCAACTCTTAATCTTTTCAAAATTATAACGAAAATCAATTATAAAAAATTATTTAAATCATCTTTTATCCATTTTTTATGGCTAATTGTATTGGTTTTTGGGCAGTTGGAATTACGGGCCCAAAGTGATTCTATAAAAACGGATACGATTTTAGTAGAAACCAAGCCGGCTATCGAAAATCCAATAGACTATAATGCCTCCGATTCTATGGTGTTGGACCTTATAGGCAAAAAGGTTTTTTTG
>CAMDXE010000164.1 GCA_945878925.1 Chitinophaga pinensis | reverse complement strand
ATTAGAAAAACCACAAATAACCAAAGTGGAAGTAAACCGTGACGCAACCTCGCCTTTTGTGAGTTCGATATTAAATACAAGCTCCAAAAAACTATCGCCTGTTTATGTTGATTATAAAAAAGATATTGAGAAAATTGGGTTAAAAAATGGAGTAGACGCATTTTTGGTAAAAAACGAGACGAATGAACTGTTTTCGCTCTATTATGTATTGGAGGCTGGAAAATACAACGACCTAAAATTAGCCTTTGCAGTAAATTATCTTCCCTATTTAGGCACTTCAAAATATAGCGCCGATCAAATTGCCACGGAGTTTTATAAATTAGCTTGTGATTTTAGTGTTTCGGTAAACACCAAACAATCGTATGTTCACCTCAGTGGATTAACAGAGAATTTCGAAAAATCATTGGCTTTATTTGAAGAGCTTTTGGCCGATGCAAAGCCCGACGCCGAAGCCTTGAATAAGTTGGTTGCGCGATCTCTAAAATCAAGAAAAGACAGTAAACTTAATAAAAGTGCTATCTTAAACTCGGCCTTGCGAAATTATGCCGTTTATGGATCGGACAATCCTTTTAAATATAATTTAAGCGAAGCCGAACTCCTCAATTTAAAAGCAGAAGAGCTTTGCACTTACATACACAATCTTGTAAAATACCCTCACAAAGTATTTTACTATGGCCCATTAGCCAGCCAAAATGTAAAATCAATTTTAGATATCAAGCATAACAGCGCCGCCAGTAAATTAGTTTTGCCTCCGGCTAAGCAGTTCACAAAACGTCAAATTACTGAAAACGAAATTTATTTTGCCAACTACGATATGGTGCAAGCCGAAATAGCTTGGTACAGAAAACTCGATAAAGTAGACCATAGCAAAGATCCTATTATTACCGTTTTTAATGAATATTTTGGTGGAGGAATGAGCAGCCTGGTTTTTCAAACCATTCGCGAAAGCAAAGCCCTTGCCTACAGCACATACTCATATTACAATCAAGGAAATGAGCCAGGCGAATTCGATGGCATTTCGGCCTATGTTGGCGCACAAGCCGATAAATTGCCCGAGGCTATTCCGGCCATGAACGAACTATTGGATAAACTTCCTCAATCCGAAATATTATTAACCAATTGTAAGGCTTCTATTAAAAGTCAATTGGAGAGCAAGCGCGTTAAGGGTGCCGACATACTTTTTGCTTACGACAATGCTGTAAAATGGGGCTACAAAGAAGATCCCTCCAAATTGATTTATCAAAATATTGACAAAATTACCTATAAAGACCTCGAGTCGTTTCACGCCTCGTGCTACAGTAAAAAACCTTATGCTTATTTTATGGTGGCCAACAAAGAAAAAATCAAACTTTCGGACCTCGAAAAATTTGGCAAGCTTAAAGAATTGACCCTTGAAGAAATTTTTGGTTATTAATTTTTTTGAATATAGAAGAAGCCACCCCTTTGCAGAGGGTGGCTTTTTTTATTCATAGCCATAAACTTACATATTGCATTAAATCCTAAATTTGAATCTTGCATTTCGTGCCAAAATTCTTCCTTTATTTTAAAAAACAAGTCCAAACCATTCAATTTTGGTTGCTGTTCTTTTTTGTAATCCGCTTAATAGGCATTACAAATCCACCCTTGGAGCGCGGGCACGATTGGCGACAATGCCTCACAAATATGATGAGTCGCAACCTCTACGAAACTGATCCAAATCCATTTTATCCAAGGGTCGATAATGGAGGCCGACATGCCAGCGGCATCGTTGCCTCCGAGTTTCCCGTTTACAATTATATCTGCTACCTTATTTCCATTCCTTTTGGATATGCCCATTGGTATGGCCGATTAATAAATTTAATACTATCTACCTTGGCCATGTGGTATTTTTATAAGCTTTTGCGTGCTTATTTTTCCGAAACCGAAGCCTTTAATTCAACCCTAATTCTTACGCTCTCGCTTTGGTTTGGTTTTAGCCGAAAAACCATGCCTGATATTTTTAGCATGTCGTTGATGCTTATAGCCCTTTACCATATTTTTTGGTATTTAAAGAATGGACGCTTGTGGCATTTGCTTCTTTATGGATTGTTGGCCACCACTGCTGTATTGGCAAAGCTACCTGCTATTTATGCCCTCTCGGTATTGGCTGTTCCTCTTTTTTCAAGATCTATTGAAAATGTAAAAAAAGTTTGGGTTGTATTAAGCTCCTTGGTGGTTATTTTAACAGCCTATTGGTGGTATTTTGTATGGGGCAGCTATTTGCTTCAAACTTTTGAGTATCAACTTTACTTTCCTCAAAATTTAAAAGAAGGATTAAAAGCCTTTTTACCCTTTTGGAAACTAGCTTTAGAGCAATTTTATTTTTCGGCTTTTCAAAGTTTTGTCGCATTTGGTGCTTTCATCATTGGCTTAGGGTTTATTATTTACCATAAACAACAGCGCCCACTTTTAATTTTAAGCTGTATGTTGCCTGTATTCTTAATCTTTATTATCAAAACAGGCGATGTTTTTGCGCATCATAGCTATTACATTATACCTTTTGTTCCGGTTATGGCGCTCATTGCCGGTATAGGTTTATCAAAAATTCCCAAAAAACTTTACCCCATTGTTCTAATGATGCTTTCGATAGAAGCCATTGGCAATCAGCAACACGATTTTTTTATTCATAAAAGTGAACGGTTTAAATTAAGTTTAGAAACCGAAATTAATACTGTAATTCCCAAACATGAAAAAATTGCTATGGCGGGTTCTACAGGCCCACAATATCTCTATTTCGCGCATCGAAAAGGTTGGGGTCTTTCGGCCGATCAAGCCAACGATACGCTTTATATGGATAAAGTAAGAAGCATGGGATATTCATACATGGTTTGTGTGAAACGTGAATTTAACACATTGCCAAAATATCCCTTACTTTATCAAAACGAGGCTATTGTTATTTATGCAATTGGCAGATAAGGACACCAATCGCCTACGACTAATTACTATTTAAATCGGGATTGTATTTTCGATAAGGCGAAGCCATATACATCATCAAAAGCCTTGAAAATCTTACCATAGGTGGCGTAAGTATTAAAATTAAAGGCACCATTACCGATATGTAAATCCAATATTCGGGATCGCCAAACAAAAAATACAATACAAATCCCGAAACAATTGAGATACCAACATTTAAGGCATAGGAGAAATACATGGCACCCCAAAAAAATCCAGGTTCGGTTTCGAATTTCACACCACAATTGGCGCAATTATTTTTTACCGAACTAAAGTTCATAATGGCAAATACCTTGTGGCTAAATACTTTGCCAATTCTGCATTTTGGGCAACATCCCGAAAATAGCGATACGAATAAACTGCGCTTAGCTGGCATGTTTAATTTACTTGTTTTTTCCGGTTGGCTCTATACCATATTACCCCTCCAATGCCCACCACCAAATAGGGCATACTTAATAAATATAAAATGCCATTATTCAAGCCGCGACCTTTCATGTTCGATTTATCTTTCATGGCGCTTTCAATGGCAGTTTTGCACATTGGGCACTGTGCCTTCAGCTGGGTTGTAAAAAAACTCAATAATAACAGCAACGTCGCCAAACCTATTTTTTTTCTCATTAGCTTTAAGTATTTGGGATAAATATAAAATTTTGAGTTTGATGCAATTTTGATTCAAAGTTAACGAGCTTATTTTTATCAACCACCATTATTTTATAATTCAGATTTGTAAAAAACTCGAAACAATTTAGCCTATTTTGATTATCCCAAAGCTCACAATAAACCAGAGGTCGGTCGGTTTGTATTACGTTTTTGGCACCTTGAAATACCGAATATTCAAAATTTTCAACATCAATTTTTATGGCATCTATTTTTACTCCTATTGTTGATTGCAATGAATCAAGGGTTATTTGAGCCACTTCCACTTGAATACCCTCATTAAACTCGGTAATTTCGGGCGTTATCACGTGGCATAAGCCTTGTTTTTTTACACCATTTACAATGGGCACTACCATACGCAAATGGCCATTCTCGTTGCCGAGCGCTAGCTCTTCAACCTCAACATTGCTTAGCTTATGATATTTTACAACCTTTCTAAGAGTATTGGCATTCCATGGAATGGGCTCGAAAGCGATAACCCTTCCGTGATTAACTCTTTGGCTTAAATGATAAGTCATAATACCGATATTGGCGCCCAAATCGAGCACATGACCATTGTGCGGAATAAGATTTAAAAAATAAAAAAAATCCTTTTCCCCCCTATCCCACTTGAGCGTTTTTATTTTATAAAGCGAAAATACTAACAGGTAGCTCTCAAAGCCGAGCAAAGATTGTAAAATCCTTTGGATTAAACTTTTCAAGGATTAGACAGGGAAATTATAATATGGCGATAGCAACAAGTAAACCAATACCCCTGTAAAGGTTACATAAAGCCATATTGGAAAACTCCATCGCACAATTTTTCGATGCTTGAGTCTATTATCGGTTAAGCCATAATAAAATGACCATAACACCAATGGCAGAACAATAGCAGCGAGTATTATATGCGAAATTAATATTGTATAATAAAATCCTTTGAGCCAGCCTGCTCCACCAAAGGGTGTTTCAGGAACAAGGTAATGGTAAACTACATATGATA
>CAMDXE010000163.1 GCA_945878925.1 Chitinophaga pinensis | reverse complement strand
TTCTAATAATCGAATGTTTTTTTTCTTTCCGGTTTGTTCATCCACAGTAACCTTTGACAATCCAAGAAGATGATGAGGGTTGAGGTCAAAAATATCGGATACATTATTTAACAATCCATTTTCCCAAAGCAAATCAATGGTTTCCTCGCCCATACTATCAATATCCATTGCTTTTCGCGCTACAAAATGACTCATTTTTCCTTTTATTTGAGGTGGGCAATGGTCTTCGTTTGGGCAATAATGAGCTGCTTCGCCTTCGCGCCGCACTAAGGCGGTATGGCATTCGGGGCAATGGGTGATAAATTCGATTATAGCTGCATTTTGGTAACGTTTAGATACATCTACCTCTATAATTTTTGGGATAATTTCGCCTCCTTTTTCAACAAAAACTGTATCGCCAACTCGTAGATCCAATTGCTCAATAATATCTTGATTGTGCAGTGAAGCGCGTTTGACGGTTGTGCCCAAAAGCAATATAGGCTCAAGGTTGGCCACTGGGGTCAAGGCGCCAGTACGGCCCACTTGAAAACTTACAGAAAGTAGTTTTGTGGCTACACGTTCGGTTTCGAATTTGTAGGCTATGGCCCAACGGGGGTTTTTGGCTGTAAATCCTAATTCGTGCTGAAGTTGATAACTGTTTACTTTTATTACTACGCCGTCAATTTCGAAACTTAAATTTTTGCGTTGTTGTTTCCAATAGGTTATAAACGCCCAAACCTCGTCCATTGTTTTGCAAATTCTTGTGGCATCATTTATTTGTAGGCCCCATTGTTTGGCTTCTGATAAGCTATCAAAATGATTTGAAAATTGTTTTTCATCGCCCAAAAAATGGTATAAAAAACAGTCTAAGGGTCGTTTGGCAACTTCAAGACTTTCCTGCATTTTGATAGTTCCAGCAGCCGAATTTCGAGGATTTGCAAAGGGGGCTTCGTTGTTTTTTAGGCGTTCTTCATTGAGGCGATCAAAGGCTTTACGGTGCATAAAAATTTCGCCTCTGATTTCAAATTTATTGGGGTAGTTGCCAATCAAA
Source organism: Chitinophaga pinensis (assembly GCA_945878925.1). Taxonomy (GTDB): domain Bacteria; phylum Bacteroidota; class Bacteroidia; order NS11-12g; family UBA9320; genus JABWCE01. The sequence goes on along the minus strand of CAMDXE010000163.1, from coordinate 3,805 downwards.
TGGTGTGGGATGCTTCGTATCGTTTTAACATTGTTGGTTACGTCGTCGCCAAATTTACCATCGCCTCGAGTGAGCGCTTGTGTTAAATGTCCATTTTCGTAGCTAAGCCCAATGGCAAATCCGTCGAATTTTAACTCGCAAACATAATCAAACGAGGTTCCTGCCAATTTTTTGGCCCGCTCGTCAAATTCGCGAAGCTCGGTTTCGTTATAGGTATTGCCCAACGACAACATTGGGCGACTGTGGGGCTTGGTTATAAAATTTTTGGTTACCTCGCCTCCAACATTTTTCGCAGGCGAATTGGGTTCCGACAGTTCGGGATATTCTCGCTCCAGGGTTTCTAATTCGTGTAGTAATGCATCAAACTCGCGATCGCTTATGCTGGGCTCGGCCAATACATAATAAAGATAATTATGCTGTCGGAGTTCGGTGCTAAGGGTATGAATTCGGGTTTTGATGGATGGACTCATGTGATGGTGCAAAGTAATGCAACAAAAGTTAAATTAAATGTGTAAATGAATTCCTATAATGTTCTTTTAGCATTATAAAAGAGTCCTCCACTTCGTTTTTTTTAACAAAATTAAACCACTGTATTTTCCAGTCTATTTGTGTAAACAACGTTTTTATTTATGAAGATAGCAGGTGATGTCCTACTCTTAAATAACCGCTCCCATCAATATCATTTTTTCTAAGCTTGGATTTATAGAGCCTCCCTTTTTTTCGATGGTGACCGCAAAGGCAGTGGCATTTCCGATATTCTTCATTTTTACCAATCCTTTTTGCGCTTCTTGAGTGTCAAAAACGCCTGCATCTACTGGTTTTCCATCTACTATGGCCCATAGTTGATATTGTTCGTTTTGTAAATTCTCAGGTAAGTTGGCGGCAATGAGATAAACTTCTTTTTCGCTGTCATTCCAATACACCGTAGCCAAGGCTTTTGGCAATAAGGGCAATCCGGCTAATTTTACCGACCTTATTTGAGGGTTTTGCAAAATAGTAACCTTTTTTTCCAAAGCCGTATATTTTGCCTCTTGCGAAACATTATTGTCTGTTAAAAACGTGTTTTGTATATTGAGGCTTGCTATTTGGTTTTTTGCATTTTTCCAATTCTGATACAACCATATATTTCCTACTAAACTTATGCCCAACAATACGATTGAAGCGGCTATAAAATAGTTGTAAAATGGAAGTGTGCGGCTACGTATTGGGCTGTGATTTGAACTTGAAACGCGTTTAGGTGTTGGTAGTTTCTCAGGTTCCAACTCCATTATGTCCAGCTTTGCAAACAATTTATCTTTAGCAGAATCTGAGGGTTTTTGGGCAAATGTTTCGGCGTATTTGAACAAGCCTATTTCAATAGCCTCAATCTCGGTTTTGATTTGGGGATGAGAATCGGACAATTTAAGAACTAAAGCAGTTTCTTCGGGATTGGTATGGCCCAAAACAAACTGTTCTAAAATTCCAGATTCTATATATTCTCTTACATCCATTTATTGTTCACTAAATAAAGTTCGGAGGCTACCAATAGCCGCTCTAACTCTTGTTTTAACTGTTCCCAATGGAATATTTAATTCTTTGGAAGTTTCATCCTGCGTATAGCCTTTAAAATACACCAATTCAATTATTTCTTTATGATTTAAGGGTAGGTTCGAAACCAGTTGTTTCAAGCCTATGGTATCTGTTTTTTGTTCAAAATTTCCATTTTTATTAATATCGTTTACCGAATGGTCGATTGTTTGGTTTCTACTGTCTTTTTGATTTTGTTTTGATCTCAAAAAATCAATCGTTGAATTTCGTGCAATGTTCAACATCCAAGTATACAATCGGCCGCGCGATGCATCATAGCTTTGAATATTTTTCCAGATTTTTATAAAAACTTCCTGTAAAATATCTTCGGCAATGTTTTCTTTATTATTTACGCCGTTTAAAATAAAGCCATACAATACGCTAGAATAATTATCGTAAAGATAATTAAGAGCTAGCCTTTCTTGCTTTTTTAGAAGAGAAACCAATTCTTTTTCGCTATATGCTACACGTGTAGTATTCAAAGTATGCAGACAAATGTATCATTATTTATTTCAAATACTAGAATTGATTTTTTTAAGTTCAATTCTTTAATCTATCTGATATTTAAATTACTAAGCCAAAACTCATCTGTCCATTTATATCAATAATATTAAAAAGTGTATCCAATATTAAGCTTCGCAAAAAAAGGAGTACCCGCTGTAAAATGAATTTCATTGACAGATACTGTTTCTTCTCGAAGGCGGCTTTCGTTGGCAAACTGAGCCTCTCTCCATGTGCTGTTTAAAATATTTTCGGCCGATAATCCGACCTGATAATTTTTATACTTGTACTTAATTAATGCATCCATCAAAAAATAACCATCGGCAATTATCGAGTTATCTTCAATAGCCGCCCTATCGCCCATAAAGCGATATCTTACACTAGCACTTAGTCCATTAGGTTTTTTGTAACTAATTCCGCCAATACTTGTTAGAGTAGGAGCAAGCGGAATTCGGTTGGCATTGGTGGGTTCATCTGCTAATTTTCCACGGTTAATATTTAAGTCGGCATCTAAAAATAAACAATGTGTGAGCTCAAATCTAAAAGCTAGGTCCATGCCTAATCTGCGGGTTCGTCCGGCCACCTCTACTATGCCTTCATCGCCTACATAAATCAATTCGCTTTGCAAAGCCAGTGTCCAAAAGGCAAGGTTTATTATAATTTTATCGGTGGGTTTAAAAGTTGCGCCTATTTCGTTGCCAAAAGCACGGGCCAAAGTGTTTTGTAAACTGCCTGATATGGCCGCCCGAGCATCATTCGAATGAAAGCCAAAACCTGATTTGGCAAACCCTTGAATTCGGTTATTTACATTATATGTAAGGTTCAGTTTTGGGTTCACTATCGTTTTAAAAGCTATTCCAGAAGCTGTGTCGAAGGTGTAATTTTTAAAATTAAAATTATAAATATCGCTTCTGACGCCTAAATTCAAATTTAATTTTTTGGTTAGTTGATAGGTTTCGTCGGCATAAATCCATGCATTTATTTGGTTTAATTTTCCATTGACTATGGTATTTAAATAGTGTCGTTTTACTGCATGTTCCAACGCAATCGTAGAATTATCGTAGCGAATGCCAGCCCCAAAGGTCGAAACCAAGTCTTTGTCTTTAATTTTTCTGGAGGTTTTAAATGTGCTTGTATATCCGGCAATATTTCGGTGATCGGCCTGAAATATCTGATCGCCATGGATGGTATCGGAAAGATAAAATGTAAAATTCGAGTAGAGGTTAAAGTCTTAGCGGCTCAAATACATTTGATTTTTGAGGGTCCATTTGCGTCCGTTTTTTTCATGAATTATATTAAAATTCGAACGCCCTGTTTGTCCACCTTCACTAGGGTCGATGCTTCCGAAAGGGGTGATGCTTCCATCTTTTACTTTGCGGTTTGGTATTTGCCCCGAAGCATCCCATCGGCTTCGAAATGTAGAAAGCGAAAGAATTAACCTATCGCCATTGTTGAGTTGGCCGCTGTATTTTGTTAAAATATTAAACCGGTTAAGATTTTGTTTTTGCTCAAAATATGAATTTGTAAATTGGTATTCTATAGCGGTGTATAGAGCTTCTTTCTTTTTCGAAAACAGGTGATTAGAATTGTTTAATAAATTAAAAATCCCTAAGGCTCTTTTGGCATCAAACTGCCCAATTTCCAGTTTAATAAGGTTTTTTTCTAATGTGTTTATGGTCCTAAATTCTCCCGAACCCGCCGTGGCCAAATCGCCATATTTTGTGGTATGTGGCCCTTT
>CAMDXE010000162.1 GCA_945878925.1 Chitinophaga pinensis | reverse complement strand
AAAACAAAAGTTATTCATCTTACACATATGATTAACTTAAGTGGGCAGCTTTTGCCAGCCAAAAAAATAATAGGAGCGGCACATGCCAAAGGGATAGAAGTGATGGTTGACGCTGCGCACAGCGTGGCCCATATCGATTTTGAACCTTATGATTTAGGAGCCGATTATTTGGCTGCAAGTTTACATAAATGGTTATGCTGTCCCTTAGGTTTAGGGGTATTAATCATGCAAAAAAAACATATTTCTAAAATATGGCCTTTAATGGCCGACGACGATTTTGCTATTGATAATATTCGAAAATTTGAACATTTAGGCACAAGACCCCCGCATTCCATATTTAGCATTAATGAAGCTATTCGGTTTCACCGAGCCATTGGAAGCACCTTGAAACAAGATCGATTGCGTTATTTAAAATCTTATTGGGTAACCAAAGTTAAAGACCTGCCTCATGTGTCGATGAATACACCCGATGACGAAAACCGCAGTGGCGCCATTGCAAACATTGCCATAGCCGGATTAACGCCTCAACAACTCTCCGATAAATTATTAGCGGATGCTAAAATTTTTACGGTTGCCATCGACCATCCTTTCATTAAAGGCGTTCGCATAACCCCACATCTATATACATCGCTAGCCGATTTAGATAAATTGGTAGAGGCTATTAAAAAAATGGCTTGATTAAAAAATTAGTCCAGCAGGCCTTCGGTTTCAAAATAATCGATAATATGCTGTCGCAAAAATGTTTCTTGTTGAAAAACATCAATAAATGGTAGTTTTTTCATCGATTTCCAATGTGGCCAACCATCCTTGTCTACGCCTTCTAGTTCATAATAACCTGAGCTGCTTAGCAACCTGCATACAGCAATATGCATTAACTCAACCTTTTCTTCTTTCGTAAATTTTTCGCGCGGAAGCCCAAACTCCCGCATACCAATTAAAAATAGGATGGCGTTTACATCTGGAGTTTTATTAAAATCAGTCTGAATTTTTTGAATTATTTTTTGCCATTTGGCCACCATTTCCGATTGCATAATCTGCGCAAAAGTAGCTAACAAAAGTGAGCTCTTTGTTTAATATTTTGGGTTTGTGCCCTAATCGTTTTTTATTGAGCGCCAAAGGTATTGGTTATAATAGTTTAACGCTATTAAATGCTCGATTTTCAAAAATAAATCCTCTGTTGAACAAATTGCAATGGTGGTTCAATGTGTGCTTCGAATGGCCTATCCATCCATTTTTGCAGGTCAATTTTAACAAACAAGTTCAGTCTTATAAAGGCTACGAGGTTCGAAAGATGCCAGTTAAATTTAGCAACCAGCCATTAATGCTTTTAGGATGAGTATGGTTATTAAGGCCGGCCATATTTGAATCATTACTGTATTTTCACTCGTTCCAATAAAGGTTTTATATTGAGTAATTGTTTTACTTCGGTGAAAAAAATTTCAAACAGCCATCGACCAATGACCATTGCTTATAACGGTACAAACAGACTCTTGGCAAATTCACAAAATAACATCGAAACTAAATGTGGCCAACTATTAAATCCCTTTTGATCTTTATCCATATGCTATGATTCAACAAGCTTTGAAAATAATGTACGGTCTAATTTTTAAATAATTTGAGAAAACAGTGTTAAGTTTGCCATGAGAGAGGATTTCGTTTTTTGTCACCTCAAAGGTAGCTTGAGTTAAAACTTACCCTATACTTTTTTTTAATCGTTTAGGAAACTATTGATATTCATTGATAGTTTTGTGTCAATTCTAGGATAATTTAAGACAATTTCTTGCTTTTAGGAAATTAGGTTTATCTTTGAAAAGATGTAATAAATAAACTTAATTCTTAACGTTGAACCTTCCTCTACTTTTAATTATGTATTAAACAAATTAAAAAACACCAATATGAAAACTTTAAACTTAAAAAAATTACCCGCCTTTGTCACTCTACTTTTAGTATCAAGTGTAAATCTAATGGCACAAAAAAATGCCTGGCATCTATTTAAACCCAATGGTAATTATCCTAATGTTCAGTTTTCAGGAACTGGATATGCTCCAAGTTTAGGAACAAATTTTCCCGAACTCTTTAAAAATTCTACAACTCCATTCACAAATTACCTTGCTACCAATGTTATGACTGATGATGAAGGTAAATTATTATTCACCGTTATTACTACGTTAACAGATGTGTTTCTATATGACATCAATAATCAAATGGTTGGCGGACAATCATTAAGGGATAATAATCAGAATCCTGTTCAAGGTAGCAAAGAAATAGCCATAGTTCCAGTTGATAAAGGTGTAAAGTATCATATTATTACGGCTCAGAATATATGGGAATATGATTTAGCCACCTTTACTGTAACTCATATAGAAAATCTTAGTGGTGCAAAAATAACTTCAGGAACAACTAATATAGTACATGATTTCAATGTAGCGGTAAAATTAAATTATATTGACAATAACACTGAAGGATGCTTGGCTGGATATACCTGTTACTGGTTAGTAGCAAATCCAGTTGGGCTAACAGAAAGGAAAATTTACAAAAAAGATTATAATATAGCAATGAGGTCATTTAGTGCGTCAGTAACATTTGATATCGTATCTGTAAATTCAATTGCAACACAGTTCTTAGAACATCTTTCTGAATTAGAGGTCTCACCGGATGGGTCGAAACTTGCCTTTGCAGATAATCATAGAGTATTGGTTTTTAATTTAAATACTAATGGAACAGTTAATTCCTACTATAGATCAAATAACTATGATGCACCAACGGGTACATCTTTAAGATTAGAAGGTGTTGAATTTACATCGGGCAGCGACAAATTGGCCTTTTCTACTTTTGACCCCTCAGGGAGTACAACTTATAATGCTGTTTATCTTTGGGATTTTACAAATAATACCAGCCCATCTGCTTTTTCTTCATCTTCGGATTTTGGTAGATCGGCTATTGAAATGGGGAAAGATGCTAATATGTATGTGGCAAGGTCAAACGGATTACATAAACTTAATCTAAGTGGGTTAACTATTTCAAGCGTAATTACCGGAATTATTATTTATAAAACATCCAATATTTTTACACTCCATGACCCAAATACAACACGTGATTGTGGTATTTATAATCTTCCTGATCAGATTGACGGAAAGGTAATAGAATATTTCAACCTGTCTCAAACAGCCCACACTATCAAAAGCGGTAAATTGAATTGGAATAAAACTGTAAACGTACCTATTGGTGGCGCAACTTGGACAAATACCTCACATGCCTTAACCACAAAGGGTTCGGGCAAAGTGTATGTACTGGGAGTATTAGAATTTAGACAATTGAGTGGCAGTAGTTCGGGCATAATGATATTGGATGGTATGGAAACACAATTTTATACTGATGCCGAATGTAATGTCTATCAAGGTGCTGGAATCCATTTAAAGGGTACAATATTCAAAGGAATGGATTGTGGACTGATGTGGAAGGGGGTAGATTTAAGACAGCAAGTAAACAAAACAACCAAATCGGTTATTAAAATGGAATTGAAAACATCCAATAGTAGCAGCAGTTATATAATGGATGCATACAATGGTATAAAAACTATGGGTAAATGGGCAAGTATTGAAGTTAAGTCGTATGGGGTATTTGATAGAAATGAAATTGGTATAAATGTATTGGGTATTGAGCAAGCAAATATTGCAGTAAATGGGGCGATAATGTACGGTTCGAATCCATTAAGAGACCAAATGAGAGGATTTAATTTTTATGATGATTTAAGAAGGACTATAACTCACATTCTTGTAAATAAATCGAAAGTTATTATTGGTAGTTTGGCTGGAACTACTAATTGGATGTATCACGCTCAGCATGGAGTAAGAGCTATAGCTAGTTCTGTTCAATTATACAATGCGGATATTACTCAAACCTTAAAATATGGTTTATGGTTTAACGCAAATAAAGAAAGTGAAAAACACGATCTTGTAGTAAAGGGGTGTAATTTTCATACGCTTATGCAAGGAATCGAAGTTGAACAGGAGGCAAAGACAACAACAATCCAAAATAACACATTTAATACAACTTGGAAATTTGGGATAGATTATAGGGGTAATCATGGTGGTAAACTTCTAATTGGTGGCGAATACGATGCAAGTTATAAAAATACATTTATTGCCTGCAACTGGTCGGCTATAAATTGTTGGGATAATATAAAATATTATTCATTAGGGGCTCTTAGCCCACTAAATAGTACTATAATAATCGGTCAGAATGATATTGATGATCAAGCATATGCGACTGGAATTACAGTTGCTGAACCTTCGTTGTCAGCATCGAGTAGTTATGGAAAAATGATAATAGTAGATAACAAAATTGGGAATACTACAAGGGTTGGGCAAGGCATAATTTTAAAACAGATTGCAGGACGTAATCAACCTAATCCTTCAAGAATTGAGGTTCCATACAATCAAAATTTTTTAATTAATTCTAATAATATCAAATTTACAACAACCCTAAACCTTTATTATGTTGGAATTAATGCTGAGAATAGCAATAAATTAAATTTTCTCTTTAATATTATTAATTCCGGAAGATTAGGAGATGATTGGAGAAATATTGGAATAAAATGTAGTGAGGGTAAAAATAATTTAGTTTTAGGTAATGAGGTTGTGGCAGGAAAGGGACTGTTTGTTACAGGAAATGGAATTTTTAGTAATTATTATTGTAATACTTTTGATCATTGTGTCAATGGTATTCAACTTGGATATAGTACTTTAAGAAATAAAGCAACTAAAAGTTCATCACACAATGATAATTTAATTCATGCCCAAGATTATTCTTCTTTTATATGGGGCAGACCAAATCAAATTAA
>CAMDXE010000161.1 GCA_945878925.1 Chitinophaga pinensis | reverse complement strand
GATATATGCCACCATTTCCATCCCAAGGTCTAAGCTCATAAATATGTCGCTGTTATGAATTACACCAATATGTGTTTGATTGACAATGGCCTTTATTCCGATATCGGTTTTTTGATAGGTTAATATTGTTACGGCTTCGCCTTCGACGAATTGATGGGGTTCGAGGTTTAAATATTTTTCGACTTTGGCCGTAGCTGCTATACGTTTGGAGGGCTCATCGTAATAGACGTAAACAATATATTTGCGACCTTCGCCCATATCCATTTTTTGTTCTCTGAAAGGAACGAGAATGTCTTTGGCCAAGCCCCAATCGAGAAAGGCCCCTGTAGGATTGACCGAAACTACTTTTAAATAAGCAAATTCGCCCACTTGGGCATAAGGAATTAAGGTTGTGGCAATAATGCGATCTTCCGAATCAAAATAAATAAAACAATCCACTAAATCGCCCGGCTTTGTGCCTTCAGGAATGTATTGCCTAGGCATTAAAATTTCGCCTTCATTTAAGCCATCAAGGTAAATTCCAAAATCCAGCTCCTTAATGACTTTTAAGGTATTGAGTTTTCCAATCTTTAAATTTTCCATAGGTATTTGTTTGGCCACTGCAAATCACGCTTAATTAATCAATACTCCTGTGAGGAAATTAAAGATTTATTTTTTATCCTTTTATTTATCGTAATATTGCAATGAATAAAAATGGGAGCCACCAAAACGGATCAATTCACTAACAGACAAAATGAACTGGCAACTTTATCTAAAGCTTTAGGTCATCCCGCGCGTATTGCTATTATTGAGTTTCTCCTTAAAACCGATGCGTGTATATGCGGTGATATTGTTAATCAATTGCCCTTGGCTCAGCCTACCGTTTCGCAACATTTAAAAGAATTGAAAACCGCGGGACTGATTAAAGGGACTATTGAAGGAAATGCCATTTGCTATTGTATTAACGACACTATATGGTATAAATACAGAGGCTTACTCAATTTTTTATTCGAAAATTATGAACTGAAAAATAATAAGTGTTGCTATAAAAATATAAAACCTAAGGGCCTATAAAATTGGCAACAAAAACGATTTATGAAGAAAATATTAGTAGTATGTACCGGCAACAGCTGCCGTAGCCAAATGGCCGAAGGGTATTTAAAATATTTTGCCAACGAAAAAGCAATGGTGTATAGCGCTGGTTTGGAGGCGCATGGATTAAATAAACTTGCAGTAGCAAGCATGTTGGAGGATGGCATTGATATATCGCAGCACACTTCAAATACCATAGAACAGTATAGTCACTTAAACTTCGATTTTATTATTACCGTATGCGACCATGCTAATGAACACTGCCCTGTAATAAACGCCAGCGCGTTAAGGTTTCATCAAAATTTTACAGATCCATCAAAATTCGAAGGATCAGCAGAAGCCACCAACATCCAATTCGGATTGACGAGAGAACGAATAAAACTATATTGCAAACAATTTTTTGAGAATAACCTATGCGAAAGTATTTAGCCGAAGGCATTGGAACCTTTGCCATCGTTTTTTGTGGAACAGGAGCCATAATTATAAACGAACAAACCGGTGGAATAGTGGGTCACATGGGCATTTCGCTCACCTTTGGGTTAATCGTTATGCTTATGATAAATTGTTTTGGATCGGTTTCGGGCGCTCATTTTAATCCAGCCGTAAGCTTGGCTTTGGCTGCAAACAAAAAACTTAAGCAAAGCGATCTCATTCTTTATATCTTAAGTCAACTCATAGGCGCTATTGCAGCAAGCGCCATGCTTTCAGGGCTTTTTCCAAACAATACCTTATTAGGCGCTACCTTGCCTGCTGTATCAGATGGACAATCGTTTTGTATAGAATATATAATAACATTTCTGCTCATGTTAGTTATTTTAAGGGTTGCTAAAACTAAGCCAGAATGGAAATGGATGACAAGCCTAAGTATTGGATCGATGATAGCACTTGCGGCCTTGTTTGCCGGGCCCATTTGTGGGGCGAGTATGAATCCTGCTCGATCCATTGGACCGGCCTTGATTTCGGGTAATCTCGATCATATATGGCTGTATATTGCAGGCCCTATTTTAGGGGCATTATCAGCCTTGGGTATTGAAAAACTTTTAGATAAAACAAGCACATGATACGCTCTGCCACACCCAACGACGCCGCTTCGATATGCGACATATACAATTACTACGTAACCCAAACCATCGTTACGTTTGAAGAAGAATTGGTAGAGGTGAGCGATATGGCGATGCGCATTCAATCGGTAAATGAAAAATATTTTTGGTTTGTTTACGAACACCAAGGCCAAATAGTGGGTTATGCTTATGCGGGTGAATGGAAATCGAGGTGTTCGTATAGGTTTTCGGTCGAAATATCGGTGTATTTGAAAGATGGATATTCGGGAATCGGCATAGGGTCGAAATTATATTCCACTCTATTGACCGCTTTAGAAAGCACAGAAGTGCATGCGCTTATTGGGGGCATTTCATTGCCAAATCCAGAAAGTGTGGCCTTACACGAAAAATTCGGATTCGAAAAAATAGCCCATTTCAAAGAAGTAGGGTTTAAATTTAACCAATGGATAGATGTAGGATATTGGGAAAAAGTGCTTGATAAACGCTAGTGTTTATTTAACTCTTAAAAATTTAACTGAGCCTGAATCCGCAATAAATTTCCTTTTTGTTTATTGTTTTGTAAAGCATAATCTTCGAATCGACGTTCGGATATGGTGTACATAGCTACCAATTCAAAATTCTTAATCGGTTGCCACTCGGCGCCTATTTCAAACTCTTTTACCGTATAGCTGCGCGCATCCAATTCGTGCTTCTTGCCTCCATCATAGGTATGGGCTCGGGCAAATGGAATTAATATTTGATTCTTTATTTTCATAAAATAGGAGGCCGTGATGTAGCCACCTTTTAATTTTTGTGTTTCGATAGAGTCGGTCGCGGGGTTAAATTCAGGTCCTCGGCCAACATTGTATTCCGCTTGAATTCCAAATGGTTTTGGAAACAGCACAAAACTCGCAGCCACACGCTCGTCGGCATAATTCAAATCTTTTACAAATTTGGTTTTCGACGATTTGTTTTCGATAACATAGGTTCCTTTATACCCTTGTAAGCCGGCCTCAATAATCTGTCCTTTAAGTTCTAATGGATACGAGAGGCGAGCCACAACATGTGGTTTTTTATTGGCGTCGTTTTTGTTGGCCGTTTGGCCATTAAAAACACCTAAGCCAAATACACCATAATCGCCAGAACCTTTTAGTCCATCGCTTACTAATGAACTAAAGAGCTTGCGTGTTTTTTCGGGAGCCCAATAAAACATAACTCCAAGATCGCGTTCGTTGGTAAATGCACTGTTTATGGCGTCATTTCTATCGAGTGGCAATCTGTTTTGACTTGATTGTAGATTTTCGAACCCAAACGGAACCTTGCTTTGTCCTATTCTAAACCTAAATTCTTTCTTTTTATCGCAGGCTAAATCAAAATAGGCGTCGCGCAATTGGCCAAAATTATTTGAACCCGATGATGGGGAAGAGGCTAAATCGGGTTGAATATAAAAGTAAACCCTTTCGTGAATATTGCCAGAAAAAATAATACGCATTCGGCGTATAAAAAATCCGCCACTGCCCCACGATTTATCGCCCTGCTCGTTTTTTAATGAATCGTTTGTTTCTAATAATCGATTGTATCTTACTTGGGTATATCCTCTCACAGATATTTGCTCGTACCAAGGTTTTGCCGAAGGTTTTGGTTTGTCTTGTGCCTCAGCAAACAAGGGCTGAGCCAAAATAATAAGCGAAAATGCAATGATTTTTAAATGGAATTTTATGGTTTTCATTTCGATGTTTTATATCCACTGCAAAACAACTAATTTTAGTTGTGACCTGTATATTAAGTTATTGTTAAATTTTTGAAATCGGTGTTAAGGTTAAGTTAATATTATGCTAATAATAATAAAGTGTTAAAATTATCAAAAGTGCCGGTAGCAAATCAGTTTAAACATAAGTCGTGTGGCTGTAATCGGAGTTGTATGTTTGTTGATGTGTTGTCCGTGTTATTTCGTTTGTGTCTTGCAGAAATGTTTGAGTTCGCTCTATCATTCAAACTTGTCTATAACGTTTTGCCGCTTCTTGCAGTTTTTTGCTATGTCAAGTTTCGCATTTGAGCGCTAATGCGCAAAAAATTGCAAGTAGGTGCTGTTATGCGGTCGTACTTTAATTACAACAGGTCCCAACAGTTTTGTTTTTATAAACCGTCTCAATGAAGTCTATTTTTTGTTCGATCGTCAATTTTCTTGTCGGTGCTAAGACTGTAAAAACGAGACCATTTTCACAGCCAAACAAATACTGATTTTCAACATTGTATTTGTCGTTGTGTGCAATGATTTGCCAAACAATAAAATGATTTACGGTGTCCTGTTTAATTATAGTGCAATTTGCTTGGATGTTGGCGATAAAATATTTTGAATCCCATTCATACATAGCCTTAACGAATTGATTTGAAGTCATGCCTTTAACGTAAAATGGATAACTTGATGCTTGATTTATTAATAAACCCGTTGAGAGAAGGTCCTTGGATTTAAAATTTTGTTGTCCACTTACTTGATTGAGAGAAGTTTTTGTCCATTGTCCGGGAAGGCTAAGACTGCCATAAGGAAATTTCGTATATGTTGTCTGGTCTTTTTTTTCGTCGTAATGGTCAGAAACGATAGTCGAAACATATTTAGGCCCCATGCATGAAGTTACGATGGTTAAAAGAAATAGAATGAATATTTTAAGTGTCGATTTCAAGTTTGTCTGTCAAGCATGCCGCATAACTGCTGTTTAAGGGTAAAAGCAATTTGAGATTCAGTAAATTTTGATTTTTTCACGGTACCAATTTATTCGTTTTTTTTAATTTTTTGATACCCGAAAACTTTATTTTAGTTCTGTATGGTTATTA
>CAMDXE010000160.1 GCA_945878925.1 Chitinophaga pinensis | reverse complement strand
TCCTTCAGTTTTTCGGTTATTATTTGGCTCAGTTTTGGATTGACTGTTGGCGCATTGTTTTCGAAAAACCCTACCGAATAGCTTGAAACATCGGGAGGAATAGAGGCCCCTTGAAAGCTATAGCATGCTCCAAAAAAGAAACTTGCCAGTATGCACAAGCCATAAATCAAATGTCTTTTCAAAAAATACACCTTAATCAATGCCAAATTCTTTAATCTTTCTATATAAAGTTCGTTCCGAAATTCCAAGTTCGTGAGCGGCTCGTTTTCGTCGGCCATTATTTTTGGTAAGGGCCTTTTTTATCATCTCCTCTTCTTTCGCATTCAAGCTTAAATTTTCGTCGGGCGTAAGCGAATGGGTGGTTTCTACTTGCGAGTTCTGAATCAAATCATCATCGTTGTAAAAAGGAACCTCAGCGCGACTTATCATTCTCTCTTTTGACGCATGGGTATTTTTATCGTCGGATACTGGTAAAATGCGCGTAAGGGCTTCTTTGTTTAATTCTACAAAATCAGGATTAAAGGTATGTTGATTTTCCAATAGGCCCAGTACAATTCCTTTAAGTTCGTTCATGTCCTTTTTGAGGTCATAGAGTACTTTATAAAAAATCTCACGCTCATTTAAGCCCTCGGTTCTGTTGTCGGGGGCAAGTATAAGTTGCTGCGATGTTCGGTCTGCGGGAATGTATTTTAGGAGTATAGATTCATTTATAATTCTATCTTGCTCGAGCACCGACATTTGTTCGACAATGTTTTTTAATTGCCTTATATTGCCTGGCCATTTATAATTCATTAAAATGGTTTCGGCGTCGGGGGTTAGCTCCAAATCGCGAATATGATATTTTTCGCCAAAATCGGCTGCAAATTTTTTGAATAATATCGCTATATCCGAAGCTCTTTCGCGCAATGCCGGCACGCTAATTGGCAAGGTAGATAGCCTGTAATACAAATCCTCTCTGAATTTTCCTTTATGGCTTAACGCCAATAAGTCTTTGTTGGTGGCGGTAACGACCCTCACATCGGTTTTTTGCACTTTTGACGAACCTACACGAATAAATTCACCATTTTCTAATATTCGCAACAAACGGGCTTGGGTTTCGAAAGGCAATTCGCCTACCTCGTCCAAAAAAATAGTTCCTCCATTGACGGTTTCAAAATACCCTTTACGGCTTTCGTTGGCTCCGGTAAACGAGCCTTTTTCGTGTCCAAAAAGTTCAGAATTAATAGTGCCTTCGGGTATTGCTCCGCAATTGATGGAAATAAATGGGCCATGTTTTCGGTTGCTTAAATGGTGAATTATTTTTGAGAATGATTCCTTACCTACGCCGCTTTCGCCTTGAATGGACACCGAAATATCGGTTGGCGCTACTTTCATTGCTGTTTCAAGGGCATAATTAATTCGAGATGAATTTCCTGTAATACCAAATCTCAATTTTATAGCTTGAATATCCATAGGCTTTTACTTTATAAGGTTAATACCAGATTTAAGGCCCTACCAACCAAGGTAGTCGTACTGCTTCTTTCAATTACTACGTCCACATATTGCCCTGCTTTATAATTTTCTTTAGGAAATACAACAACCATGTTTTCGTCGCAACGCCCTTTAAGGTCGTCTTCACTTTTCTTCGAATAACCTTCGATAAGCACACGAAGTACTTTACCCACTCTTGCGGCATTTTTTTGTTTCGAAACCGAATTTTGAATCTGTATTATTTCTTGTAATCGTTTTCCCTTATCATCTTCGCTTACATCATCTGCAAATTTACGCGCGGCCATTGTACCAGGACGTTCGCTGTATTTGTACATGTATGAAAAATCGAATTGCGAAAGCTCAATTAACGATAAGGTTTCGGCATGATCGGCTTCCGTTTCGGTACAAAATCCAGAAATAATATCGCAAGAAATGCCACAATTAGGCATAATTTCACGTATTCGGTTAACCTTACCCATATACCATTCGCGCGAATAATTGCGGTTCATTAGTTCCAATACTCTGCTGCTTCCACTTTGAGCCGGCAAATGGACGTATTTACAAATATTAACATATTTGGCCATTGTGAATAATACATCATCGGTTATGTCTTTGGGATGCGAGGTACTAAAACGGATGCGCATGTTCGGATCAATTAAGGCCACCATTTCTAACAATTTTGCAAAATTGATACTTTGCTCCTGCTCCTCGATGCTCAGTTTATTAAATTCTTTTTTGGGTCCTCCGCCAAACCAAAGATAACTATCAACGTTTTGCCCTAAGAGCGTAACTTCTTTATAACCTAAAACGGACAATTCTTTTACTTCATTTATAATACTTTCGGCGCTGCGGCTTCGCTCGCGTCCTCGAGTAAATGGCACCACACAGAAACTGCACATATTATCGCAGCCACGCATAATGCTTACAAATGCCGTTACACCATTGCTGTTTAAACGGATAGGACTAATTTCGGCATAGGTTTCTTCTAACGACAAAATCACATTGATGGCTTTGTGGCCATCTTCCAATTCGTCGAGCAGCTTTGGCAAATCGCGATACGAATCAGGTCCTGCAACTATATCTACCAGCTTTTCATCTTCTAATAAATTTTTTTTGAGCCTTTCGGCCATGCATCCCAATATACCGATGACCAATTCGTTGTTTCTTTTTTTATTGGCCCTTAAATGTATCAATCGGTGTTTGATACGCTGCTCGGCATTGTCGCGAATGCTGCAGGTATTGATTAAAATAACATCGGCATCCTCTTCTACGTTGGTTGTTGCATAGCCATTTTGAGTGAGTATAGACGCTACAACTTCGCTATCGGCAAAATTCATGGCACACCCATAACTTTCGATGTACAGGTTTTTGGGTTTTATTACCTTGTCGCTATATTCTTTCTTCACTAGGGTTGATTCCATGTTAATGGCGCAAAGATACTTATAATTGGTGACAGAATGTCACCTGTTTACAGGGCAGAATGTAAAGTTTATATTATTTCAACAATCTAAGGGTTTGGCATTAATTTAGCCGTTTGAATTGTGAATGGGTAATTTAATGGAAACCGCTTTATGGGTTTTGCTTTCGGCGGTTAAATATATTGTTGTAATCATTGCGTTTTTGTCACAAACTTCTCGCTCTTGGTTTTCGGATTTAATCATTGTTTTTGTAGGTGGAAGCATGGGTGTGGTAGTTTTTACTTTGTTTGGAACCCTCATTTCAAAATTTTTTGAAAAGTATAAATTTTTTAGGCTCCGATTCAAAAATATTAGGCGATATATTAAAATCAAACAAGGCTATGGATTGGCAGGCATCGCTTTTTTAACCCCATTATTTTTAGGCATTCCCTTTGGTTCAATACTTTCAAGTTTGTTTGAAAGCAACAAAAAACGAGTTCTTCGTTTGCAGCTTACCTCCTTGGCGTTTTGGAGTATTTTATTGTTCGGATTGAAAGGATTGATTCAATGGTGGTAATTTCGGCTGGATTAATCAATCCATCGAAAGATCTATTTTGCCATCAATCATACGCACCAATCGCTTTGAGCGTCGTGCAACATCTTCTTCATGGGTAACCATAACGATGGTATTTCCAAGAGCATGAATTATATCAAAAAGGTCTAAAATTTCACTCGAACTTTTACTGTCAAGGTTTCCTGTAGGCTCGTCGGCTAATAATATAGAGGGTTTATTAACCAATGCTCTGGCAATAGCAACCCTTTGCCTCTGCCCGCCCGAAAGTTCATTAGGCCTATGATGCATTCTATCACTCAAGCCTACGGAGCTTAAAGCCTCCTTGGCTCTTTCTATTCTGTCTTTTTTTGCAATTCCGGCGTAAATTAAAGGCAGAGCTACATTGTCGAGGGCATTCATTCGGGGCAATAAATTGAAGGTTTGAAAAACAAATCCTATTTCTTTATTTCGTATTTCGGCTAAGGCATTATCATTCATTTTGTTAACCTCAGTTCCATTCAAACAATACTGGCCCGATGTTGGCGAATCGAGGCATCCGATGATGTTCATTAAGGTGGACTTGCCACTTCCCGAAGGCCCCATTAAGGCCACATATTCGCCTCGCTGAATTTCGCAACATAAATTTTGCAAGGCATACACTTTATGGTTGCCCATGGTGTATATTTTATCAATGTTTTGAAGGCGTATGACCCTATTCATTATGTGCTGATAAAATGCAGATTAGACCTATTACGCTGTAACTAAATCCTTTTATTTGTTAATAAATTTAGAGACCTTAAAATAATCAGAATCCTTAGAGGGTGCGTTTTTCAAGGCCTCTTGTTTCGTTATTTTTTCTTCAATTTCATCCAATCTTAGGTTATTGGTTCGATCGCTCATATATATTAATGGCTCACCATTTTGAGTATCTACCTCCGATAATTTATCAAAAAAACCAACAATTCGTTGCAAATCGGCTTTAATTTTTATTTTTTCGTTTTCGTTAAACTCTAAACGTGCCAAATGGGCGAGTTCATCAATTTTTTTTGTGCTTATTTCCATTCTGTTATGTATTAAGTAGGCCTTAGTTTTACGTATTTAAAACACGGGCTTGGGTATTCCATTTGGCAAACTCCTCATCAATAGTACGAAATACTTGGTCTTTTAAGGCATCCTTATTCTCAATATTTAGACCAACGGTATTTACGGCACGATGAACCACCATTCTCATTCTTCCGGGAACGAGTCCATTATCAACACCACCACCAGGCATTCGTTTCCAATTGTCGATCAGGGTTACTGGTACTATTGGAATTTGATTTTCGATGGCCAGTTTAAACGCTCCAGCTTTGAATTTGGCCATAGGCGGAACATTTTTATGAATGCCTCCCTCCGGAAAAATCATGACGCTCGTGCCTTCATTTAAGCGCTCGGCTGCCATCATAAAAGCATTGTGCGACAATTTACTGTTCTGTCGGTTGACAGAAATATCGATGGTGCGAAAAAATATACCAAACAGGGGAATTTTTGATAATTCATCTTTCGCCATGAAATTAAAATAAT
>CAMDXE010000159.1 GCA_945878925.1 Chitinophaga pinensis | reverse complement strand
TGGATAGGCCATTCGAAGAACACATTGAACCACCACCCCAATTTATCAAACAGGGGGTTCTTTTTTGAAAATAACAAACTGGATGCCGTTAACACAGAAAAACCAATACCTTTGACTCTGAATAAAAAACGTTTAGGACACTATTGATTAATTATCTTTGATTTCTGTTTTTTATAAAAAAAAATATTATGTGTAAAATAATTGCATTGAGCCTAGCATTTTTTTTAGCATCTATAAATTGCCTAAAGGCAGAACAACTCCTAGGGGTATCAATAACTTATAGAAATATTGGGAGCTTAAAGTATGAAGTAAATTATTCAGTGTATATTGATCGTTTTGTAAGAAATAAACTTGATACTACAACCTTTAAGCCATTAACCTTTATGGTTTATTCAGGAAAGGCTTCGGTTACAAATTTTCCAAATCTAGTTGATTTAGATACCTTTAAGTTTGGATGTGCTGGTATTTTAAGAATTGGAATATTAAAAAAATACAAGGATACCATAGATTTAAATGCATCGAATTATAACGCTATTAAAACTTCGGGCAATTGTAGAACATACTTTGGATGCAAATACCCGGAACGGTATTTAAATTTAAAAAACTTACCTGCAGCAGCATATTTTACATATGCTTTTGTAAATACCTGTAATGTTCCGAATAATATATCTGCAGTAGCATTAGTTTATCAAACGATTTATTACTTAGGGTGTGTTAATAAGCCAACACTTCTATCGTTTTCTGCCTCCGACACCTCCAATTTCGATTCAATTTCCTATCGGTTAATTAATCCTTTAAAAGATTTTGATTCACCCATTGCATATTTAACACCATATACTAATCGAGAACAGATAGATCCCTATTGGCCTGTGGGTTACGATAAACTTTTAGGGCCAAACCAGTATTCTAACCCACCTATTGGTTTTTCGACAGATACTATAGAGGGTAGTTTTATTTTTACACCAATCACATTTGATTCGGAGTATTCATTGTCGAACGAAATGATTGAACATAAAATGATTGGAGGCAAATATTTTGAGGCTGGAGGCATTCACAATGATTTTGTCATACGCATTACTGAATGCCCCGTCAATTCTCCACCCATATTATATGGACCTTTCAGTCATATAATAGATGCGGGTCAACAAATCTGTTTTACTGTAAAATCTGATGATAAACAATTTATACCACCACCACCCCAAAAACAGCTTCCTCCTGATTCAGTAAGATTAATATGGAACAGAGGAATACCAGGAGCAACCTTTACAATCGTGGATCGAAAGGAACGTCTTCAACAGGGTAAATTTTGCTGGACTCCAAAATTAACCCAGTTTAGCAATTTACCATATTCATTTACTGTAACTGCAATAGATAATGCATGCCCTTTTCAAGAAATTACAGTTAGAACTTATTCAATAAAAGTTAATGAACCTGTCAATTCAATTTCCATATCAAATCCTCAAAATATTATTATTTCTCCTAACCCTTCTTCCAACGGAGAACTAAATATTTCATGCGATAATTTTAAATTTAATGAAATAGCATTGATTGATATTACAGGTAAGCAATTAATAAAATGGGAATTTGAGCAAACTGATAAATTCTCAAAAGATTTAAGTTATTTAACTCCGGGAGTTTATTTTATAAAATGCAAAAATGGGGCTGAGGTATATAATTTAAAATGGATTAGAGAATAGTTTTATTGATTTCCTGTTTTAAAACCTATGGACTTTCGGGGTTCATTTTCTTTAACGATTATTTTGCGAAGTGCTTCAAATACCACCTGAAACTGTTTGTCATACTTGTTTTCCAATTCATCTAGTTTTGCTTTGAGGTCTTTATTTTCATCAATCAATTCACGCATTTTTACAAAAGCCCGCATGATTATAATATTAATTTGCACAGCCTTTTCGCTTCGCAAAACTCCAGAAATCATGGCCACTCCTTGTTCTGTAAAGGCATAAGGCAAGGTTCTTCTGCCTCCCCAACTTGAAATCACATTTTGTGATTTCAAGTTTTCAAACTCGATTTTATCTAATGAAAACATAAAGTCTAAAGGAAATCGTGTGCTATTTCTTTTTACTGACTGGTTCAATACTCTTAACTCAACACCGTATAGGTTTGCTAAATCATAATCAAGGATAACTTTTTTACCTCGAATGAAATGAATTTGAGAAGTAATGGTTTGTAAGTTTAGTTCATCCATAAAAAAAATCCTAAAGATGCAGAAGCAAATATAACTTAAGATTATAGAAACCCGCCTTTATCTTCTCTCACACTTCTCTCATATTCATGGTCTATTTTCAAACCTCCGCCATCAGCCGCTTCGGTAGCCAACACATCGCAGCGTTCGTTCATTGGATTTCCAGAATGGCCCTTTACCCAGATAAATTTAATGATATGTTTGGAGTATAAGGCAAGTAAGGACCTCCATAAGTCGGGGTTTTTAATATTCTTAAACCCTTTTTTTTGCCAGCCCCATATCCATTTTTTTTCAAAAGCGTCCATAACATATTTGCTATCTGTAAATATATCAACCGTTAAATCGCTTTTGGTAAGGGCTTCCAAACCTGCTTTAACAGCCATAAGTTCCATACGGTTGTTGGTTGTTAACCGAAACCCACCGCTTATTTCCTTACTATATTTACCATATAACAATACCGCACCATAACCTCCTTTTCCAGGATTTCCACGAGCCGCTCCATCTGTATATAATACCACCTTCATTTGCGCCTACAATATTATAGAAATATTATTTTCACAGCTTAAATCCTTGTTTAATTAATCAACACTCTGTACATCAACATGGATTTTCTGTAATATTATACAATTTATTCAATCTCA
Organism: Chitinophaga pinensis; assembly: GCA_945878925.1. GTDB lineage: Bacteria > Bacteroidota > Bacteroidia > NS11-12g > UBA9320 > JABWCE01. Next base: position 2,142 of record CAMDXE010000159.1, on the reverse strand, counting down.
TCTTTTTTAAACTTTTAATTTAATGTACGTTTGGAGGTAAATATGAATAAAGGATTTTTTACCTTTCTTTTTGTGCTTATCTCGGCCATTTCTGCTTATTCGCAGTACGATTACCGCGTATTTGGCTACATAAATAATGACAAAACCGGCGAACCCATTGTTGGCGCGCGAATTAATTTGCCTGATTGGCAAACCGAAACCTACTCTAATAATTTTGGATACTTCAGCATTTCCGTTCCTCCTCAAGACTTTTTTATTGAATATAGTTTCGGTGGATATAAAACCAAAAGGGATTCCATATTTATTGATTCTGATGTTCAAGTAAATATCAAACTAGTGAGATTTGAATTAGATGAATCACAAATTAATGATATCAACAAAACTCAAAGCGAAATTACCAACCCCATTAGCGGAAAAATAGATGTGCCAACAGGATTGCTCAAAGAGTTCCCTTATCTATTATCCGAACCCGATCTTATAAAAGGATTACAAAGTTTGCCGGGCATTACAGCTGGCAATGAATTTGGCAGCAACTTATATGTAAGGGGAGGAGCAGCCGATCAAAATTTAGTACTTTTGGATGGTGTACCTGTATATAACGGAACCCATATTTTTGGGCTATTATCTATCTTTCAACCCGATATTACCAATTCGATACAGGTTTACAAAGCAGGATTTCCGGCACGCTATGGCGGCCGAGTGAGCTCTGTTATTGATATCACGTCGAACGAAGGAAATAAAAAGGAACATTATGGCAAGGCCTCTTCAGGATTGCTTATTGCTAAAGCCAGCGTACAAGGGCCTATAGGAAAAAATAAAAAAACAACCTACTCGTTTGGCATTAGGCGAACCTATTGGGATTTGCTTAACCTTGCTTTGAGCGCCTCGTCGTCGAGCAATTTTTTTGTGGTTTCCGACTATAATTTAAAACTGAAACATAAGCTCACTAAATACGATTTTCTCTATTTTTCGGTATATGCTGGTCGCGATAAATACCCATTGAGCAGCTCAGATTCATTAGGTGGCTCATCAATGAAGATAGAATACGGAAATGTATCTTCGATCTTGAGATGGAACCATATTTTTAACCCAAAATTGTTTTCGAATATTTCAGTTAGCGGCACGCGTTATAAGGTATCGAACGATTTAAGCGAAACTTATTTTGATTCGCTTTCGCAAAAAATTAAAGGCGCTTCTTATTCCTACCAAAACGGTATTATTGATTTGGCTATTAATGCCGACTTCGAATACAGCTATACCAATTTTCATTATTTTCATTTTGGCATCCAAAACACAAATCACTTTATTAATCCAGGCTACAGCGAAATTACTACTACCGATAATGTTAATCCGATTAGTAGTGGAACAAAAACTTCAATTTTTTGCCCTGAAATAGCCGCATATATCGAAGATGACTATAAAATCTCGAATCAATTAAAAATAAATGCGGGGGTTCGTTTCGTCTATTTTATTAATTCAACATACAATTATCGCCCTACAATGGTCGAACCTCGTATTTCGGGACGGTATATTCTCAATCCGAGTTTGTCGCTAAAAGCATCGTATGCCCGTATGAATCAATCCATGTTTTTGCTGACCAATTCAGGCATTGGATTTCCTTTTAACTTTTGGGTTCCTGCCACCAAACAAATTGAAGCCCAAAAGTCGGATCATTTTAATATAGGCCTAGCAAAGGAACTCAAGCAAGGGTATAGCCTTACTGCAAATGCATACTATAAAACCATTTCCAATGTGCTTTTTGCAAAAGTAGACCCCGGTTATTTAGACAACGACCTTGATTGGCAAACGATACTTGAAACTGGAAATGCTAAAAATTACGGAGCTGAATTGCTATTAAACAAAAATTTAGGCCATTTTACAGGATGGCTAGGATATACTTTGGCTTTTGCCAACCTACAATTTGATAATTTAAATTTAGGAAGAGACTTTCAATTTTCATACAATCGAAGGCATACCTTAAATGTAGTTATGAATTATCGCGTAAACGAATTGAACTCGGTATTTTTAAACTTTACCTTGGCCTCTGGACGACAATACACAATACCTGGAGGAAAATACCTTGATATTGATAATAATATTATTTTAGATTACAGTTCGCTTAATAATTACAAAGGACCTGTG
>CAMDXE010000158.1 GCA_945878925.1 Chitinophaga pinensis | reverse complement strand
TCTCTTTTTTTTAAACGCCGCAAAGTTAAGGATTATACACTCTTTTTTACGAACTTCGCCAAGTTTTTATAATGCAAATTTTAAACGATACCACAGATACCCTCATAAAGGAATTACAAAGTCCAAATTCTTTTAATATCATTATTACCACACATCATAAACCTGATGGCGATGCCATGGGGTCGTCGTTGGCATTATTTGGCTATTTAAAGCAACTTAAGCATAAAGTTCACTTAATTACACCAACCGACTATCCAAGTTTCTTACATTGGATGCCGGGACATAATGACGTTATTGTTTTTGAACAGAACGAAAAGCGCTGTAAACTCTTGACCGAAGCAGCCGATTATATTTTTTGTTTAGATTTCAACGATTTGAAGCGCATCAATGAGTTTGGTCCAGTGGTAGAAAATTCAAAGGCAAAAAAAATCATGATAGACCATCACCGTGAGCCTGCTGGTTTTGACGATTACCGATATTGGACTTATGAGGCAAGCAGCACAAGTGAATTAATTTTTGATTTTATTAAAAAATGTGGGGATATTGAAAAAATAACGCCCGAAATAGCCGATTGCTTATACACAGGCATTATGACCGATACCGGATCGTTTCGCTATAGAGGCACATCGTCGAATACGCATAGAGTTATAGCGGAATTAATTGACAGGGGTGCTCAAAACAGTTTGATTCATGAAAAGGTGTATGATTCGAACACGCCAATGCGTTTGAAAATGATGGGTTTTGTGCTCTACGAAAAACTGGAAATATTACCCGCCTACAATACAGCCCTAGTTTATTTGACGCGTGAAGAATTATCGCGCTTTAACATCAAGACTGGCGACACAGAGGGGTTTGTAAATTATGGATTGAGCATCGAAGGAATAAAACTTTCGGTACTCATAATTGACAGAACCAAATTGGTTAAAATGTCGTTTAGAAGTAAAGGGGATTTTTCATGCAATGAATTTGCGCGGGATCATTTTAATGGAGGAGGGCATAAAAATGCTGCAGGCGGGCAAAGTTCCGATAGCCTTGAAATGACCATTTCGCGTTTTACAGAAGTATTAACTCAATATAGAGACCAATTAAAATAAATAGGCAATGGCAATGGTGAGTAAAAGAGTTTATCTGCTGAGTTTAGGAATTATTTTTTTGGCCATATCGTGTCGCAAGGAGATTAAATATACCAAAACCGAATCGGGTCTTGAGTATTGTTATTTTGAAAAATCGGATACCGGATCAAAAGGCAAGCCTGGATATTTTTATTTGGTAGAAATGGTGGGTCAGAGGGAAGACGATTCGGTGTTTATTGATTCATACAAATTAGGCCAAAAGATAAAATTAGTGCGCACCGAACCTCCGTTTCATTCATTGTTTAATGACGCTCTAGGAATGTTGAGAGTAGGCGATAGCATCGGTTTTAAAATGCCAGTCGACTCATTTTTTAGGCCACTGAGGCAAGCTGTACCTTCCTATTTAAAATCGAGCCAAAACATTCGCTTTACCATTAAAGTCAAAGATATTTTAAACCCCGAAGCGCATTTATTAAAAATGTATTTTTATGAGGTGGATAAAATGCTTGAATACCTTAAACTTAAAAAATGGAATTACAGCACCGACTCAACCGGAATAAAATATGAGGTAATTAAAAAAGGGGAGGGGGTTAAAGCAAAAATAGGAGACGAGGTGATGGTATCGTATTTATTGACGTATATGGATGGAAAAATTATTGACCGAACAAAGCCTGGCGACCAATCGAAGGTTATTGTGGGGGAGTCGAGTTATATTTCGGGCCTAAGCCGTTTAATACTTTTGGCCGAAGAAAACTCTAAAATAAGAGCCTTACTTCCATTTGCCGAAGCATTTGGCGAAAACGGATCGGCCTATGTCGACCCCTATGCCACGCTAGTAATAGAATTGGATATACACAAGATTAAGACAAATTAATGAAGAAAATTTTAATAACCGGAGGCGCAGGGTTTATAGGTTCGCATGTGGTGAGGCAGTTTGTAAACGCTTACCCCTCGTATCAAATTATTAATATAGACAAACTAACCTATGCCGGTAATCTTGAAAATTTGAAAGATGTAGAAAATGCCCCGAATTATAGTTTTGTTAAAGGTGACATTGGGGACTCAGAATTCATTAACGATTTATTTTCAAAATATTGTTTTGATGGGGTTATTCATTTGGCAGCCGAAAGCCATGTGGATAGAAGTATAAGCAATCCCATGAGCTTTGTAGAAACCAATGTTAAAGGAACGGTAACGCTATTAAATGCCTTCAAGGCGCATTGTAATATTAAGACCGCTATTTTTTACCATGTGTCAACCGACGAAGTATATGGCGAATTGAGCCACGAAGGTAAATTTACCGAACAAACGCCCTATAGCCCAAACTCGCCATACTCGGCCTCAAAAGCTGCAAGCGATCATTTTGTACGGGCCTATCACCATACCTATGGCATTGCTATAAAATTGAGTAATTGTTCGAATAACTATGGCTCGCATCATTTTCCCGAGAAATTAATTCCTTTAATGATCAATAATATTATTAATGGAAAGCCATTGCCCGTTTACGGCCAAGGCGCAAATGTAAGAGATTGGCTATTTGTTGAAGATCATGCCAAAGCCATTGATTTGATTTATCACAAGGGACGAAATGGGCAGACCTATAATATTGGAGGAAACAATGAATGGAAGAATTTGGATTTGGTAAAATTACTTTGCCAACAAATGGATGACAAAATTGGCAACCCAAAGGACACATCGATCAAAACCATTGCCTATGTGACCGACCGAGCAGGACACGATTTTCGATATGCCATCGATTCGTCAAAACTAATGAATGAATTGGGGTGGAAACCAAGTGTTACATTCGAACAAGGGCTTTCGAAAACGATAGATTGGTATTTGGCAAATAAAGCGTGGTTGGCCAACGTAACCAGCGGAGCCTATCAAAGCTATTATGAAGCGATGTATCGTTAGAGTAAAGCGTATCGTTTTATGGATTTACAAAGGGCTAGCTTTTTTCAACCTGACCTCATTTATCCAACTTGGATATTAAGATTCGGCAATTCTACTTGCAATTTTACTTTAGCCTTTAATGCTTTAAAAACCCTCATAAGGGTGTCTATTGTTACATTACTTGCATTACTTTCCAGTCTTGAAATTTGAGCTTTCTGAACTCCGATGAGTTTTCCAAGTTCGTCTTGAGTCATCTTTCTTTCAAGTCTGGTCTGTTTAATAGCCTTTCCAATTAAGTCCATTTGTAACTCATATTCAAACTTGTCACGATTTGGAGTCCCAGTTTTCCCAATGAGTTTATCTTGCACCTCGTCTAAAGTATATGTTTTCATTGCGTATTATTTTTTTTCTTTTGTTCAAAATATTCAATTCTTAAGCTTTTTGCCTTTTCAATTTCTTTCAAAGGCATTTTACTTTGTTTTTTAATAATTCCATGTGTCGATACTACAAATGTATTTTCACTTTCCGTCTTGTCCCAAAATGAAAGAAACCTGTATTGCAATCCTTGATATAATGTCCGGAATTCCCAAATTTCATCGATTAGTTTCTTAAATAATTCCGGATTATGTTCAATCTGAGATTTTCGAATATTGTATAAAATTTTTTCACTATGTTTTTTGTCAAGATTCTCTAAGAATTCGAAGGCGTCTTCTAAGATAATTATTTCAAATAAATTATTCAATTGGTAAATAATTATACATTCAAAAGTAAAATTAAGTTTCTGTATAATGAAACTTTTAATTAAAGAAATTTTTTCGATGTATGGTAAATTACTAAAGCATTATGCTTTGAAAATTTAATTTTTCATGTTGTGAAAAACACCCTGAACGTCTTCGTCTTCTTCGAGCCGATCAATTAATTTATTTACGTCAAGCATTTGATCATCATTGAGTTCGACGGTTGTAAGAGGGATTCGTTCTTTATCGACCGAAACAATTGGAATATTAAGCAATTCGAGGCCCTTTTGCATGTTTCCAAAGTCGGCAAAGGCGGTATAAAGTAAGGTTTCGTCGTCGGCCTGCTCAATTTCTTCCAATCCGTAATCGATAAGTTCTAATTCTAAATCATCTAGACTGAGACTAGTAGGATCTATTTTAAAAATACATTTTCGTTCGAAAATAAAATCTAAAGAACCCGATTTGCCCAATTCGCCATTATTTCGATTAAAAGCAAGCCTCATATTGGCCACCGTTCGTGTTGGGTTGTCAGTAGCCGTTTCGATAACGATGCCAATACCATAAGGGCCCATGCCCTCGTAAACTACCTCCGCATAATCTTTTTGATCTTTTGAAGATGCCCGACTTATAGCCGCATCCACTCGGTCTTTTGGCATACTTTCGGCTTTAGCATTTTGCATCACCACACGCAATCGAGGGTTATTAGCGGGGTCGGGGCCACCTTGTTTTACCGACATGGCAATTTCTTTCCCTATACGGGTAAAGGTTACCGCCATTTTTCCCCAACGTTTCATTTTACGCGCTTTGCGAAACTCAAATGCTCTTCCCATAGGTATGCTCTTTTATTTAATTTAGGCTTATTATTTTTTGGTTTAGGTAATGCTCCATTTTGCAAACTTGAGTAGGATTTCTGCTGTCTTTGCTGGCTCCTCAATCATTCCCATATGCCCCGAGTTATTGAGAATTTCGAATTGAGATTGCTCACAATATGAGGCTTGCAAAGATAGGTGTTCGATGGGTATCAATTGATCGAATTTGCCGGCAATAATCAACCAAAGCTGATTCGAGTTTTTTAAAACGGAGGTCCGATCGATTCTTTCAAGCATGGCTTTTGTTCCCTCCACAACCGAATCTTTAGAGGTTTGTTTTACAATTTTTTCGATAATATCCACATTTGCTTGATGTGCATTGTTTGGTGCAAGAAGCCCGGGAATAAATACTTTATAGAATGATTCGACTGGATTGTTTTCGAGAAATTTAAGTGTTTTTATTCGATTTTCTTTTTTGTCGGGCGAATCGGCAAAGGCCGTGGAGTGAAATAGGCAGGCGCTGCTTAAAAGATTAG
>CAMDXE010000157.1 GCA_945878925.1 Chitinophaga pinensis | reverse complement strand
AGTTTTCACTGCAGTTCCTGAAGCGAAAAGTTCAATACCTTTATTTTCCATTCTACCTGAGTTGGTGTAAAAAGAAGAAAATCCAGAGGCAGTTGATATTGGCAAACTTAGGATAATGTCTTTAGTTTGTGTATTGTAGTATGAAAAGTCTAAACGTAAACGCGAATCGAAGAAACGAAGGTCTAAACCAAATTCTTGTGAAGTTGTAGTTTCTGGCTTTATGTTAGGATCGTTTAAGGTATTGCTGATTCCGAATCCGTTTTGTCCTAAATAAGGGAAACCTAAACCATCTGTAAATCCATCAGTAAACGATGGCTTGCCATAATAGTTTTGAGTTGCGTAAGGCGATGGGCCTTTTCCGGCTTGTGCCATTGCTACACGCGCTTTACCAAAATTAAACCATGGTTGTTTTACAAAATCGCTGAATAAAAAGGCTAAAGATGCCGATGGGTAGGTAATGGTTTTGCTAAATGAAGACCATTTGTCCTGGCGACCTGTTAGGTTTAAGTATAAAAACTCCTTATAATTCATGTTGATGTCGGCAAAAACACCTGATTTTTTAAGTACCGCATAACCAGAATTGGCATAAAGGTTAGCCGCATTTGATAAATTGTAGTAGTTAGGAATCGTTAAATCGCGTCCTCTTAAATATTGATCTTCGCTGCGCTCATATTGTAAGTTACTTCCTATCATTAAGGTAGCATCAATATCTTTAGTAAGGTCTTTTTTGAAAGTAGCAAGGATATCCTGATAAACATATCGGTATGATTGAATGTTTTCGTTTAGTTCACCATTTGGTGCGCTTGCAGGTTGGTTTGAGCCTATTGAAAAAATAGAATAACGCTTGTCTGTATAAACGTCAGTTCCTAAACGGTAAGTCAAATCCATAAAGCTAAATGGAGACGCTTTCATGTTGATGTTACCATACATTCTATTCAAATCGGTTGTGAAAGGATTTTCTCTCACACTCCAATTTGGATTATCATATAATGGAAACCATGAGCGCTGTGATCCGTCGGCATTGGTCCACCCATTGGCGCCACTGCTGTTAGGATCATTAAGTTGGTAATCGGCAGGTGTACGGGTCAATCCAAGCATTACTCCTGCAAGGTTACTTCCGTTTTGCACTAAAGTTCCACCCGAATTTACATAACTAAATGTAGTACCAAACATAAATTTATCGCTAATTCGATGATCGGCATTTACCGTCACTGTATTTCTGCGATAATCGGTATTAGCAATAATACCATCTTGTTTTAGGTTAGCTAAAGATAAACGCAACGATGATTTTTCATTAAAAGCATTTAATACAACACTGTTGTTATATAAACGACCAGATTGGAAAAATTCTTCTAAATTGTCGAAAGATTTTCCATCGGCAATCTTTGGTCCCCAGCTGTTTGGTGAAGCAGGATTTTTAGCACCTTCTTCTTTAGGTACTCCAGCAACTAAAGTTCCTCCGCCTGTTCCTTGACCATATTTGGTTTGCAATTCAGGAAGTTTGTTTACATTTTGTAATTCAAGGGTTGTGGTATAAGCTACATTAAAACCTTTGCCTTTACCTCTTGTACGTCCTTTTTTTGTTGTAATAATTACGGCACCACTTGCGGCTTGAGCACCATATAGTGCTGCTGCTGCTGGGCCTTTTAATACAGTAATGGTTTCAATATCGTCAGGATTGATGTCTAATCCACGGTTTGAGTTTTGAACCCCTTGTAAATTTTGATTGAAAGGATAATCTCCGGCTGTAGTATTACTTGTTTCATTGCTGATAGGTAATCCATCAATTACAATAAGCGGTTGATTGCTACCAGAAAAACTAGTGTTACCACGAAGCAAAATCTTTGATGATGCTCCTGGAGTTCCGCTTGTACCTTGAACATAAACACCAGCCGCTTTGCTCGATAAGCCTTGGATAATGTTTTGTTCTCCCGATCCGGCTACTTCTTTGCCAGATACAGATTGTGTGGAATAACCAATTGATTTTGAAGATTTTTCAAGACCAATAGCTGTAATAACCACTTCGTCCAAACCTAAGCCGTCGCTTTGCATAGCTAAATCGACAGTTGTGCTTGACCCAATGGCCACTTCCGTTTTTTTCATACCCACATAGGTAAATACTAAAATCGATTTGTTAGCAGGTACACTAATTGAATAATTTCCTGTACCGTCTGTTGAGGTACCAATGGTTGTTCCTTTAACAGAAACCGTCACACCGATTAAAGCCTCTTTTTCTTTTTCTGAGGAAACTTTACCAGTAATGGTTCTGTTTTGAGCCATTGCAGGGCTTGCCATCCATCCGATAAGCAAAAACCCTAATAAAAGGTTGATAATTTTTTTCATATTTTAAGTGATAATTAGTTGGTCAAAAGTAACAATTATTTGATGCTATGACAATAAAATGATATTATTGATAAGATTTAATTGTAACTATCTGTTTATCAGGTAGAAATTTTTCAAAAAATATTAAAAACATTTTTTTTATCTTTGAGCCGTGCAAAATACAATGGAATATAATACCCAACGCCCCGATTTGTTGTTAAGCGAATATGGGCGAGGCATGCAAAAAATGGTGGACAAGGTAGTAGCTGTCGAAGATCGCGATTTGCGCTCAAAATTATCGGTCAGTTTGATGAATGTTATGATTAACCTTAACCCAGCCATAAAGGATTTAGACAACTATCAGCAAAAACTTTGGGATCACCTTCACATCATGTCCGATTTTAAGCTCGATATTGATGGGCCGTTTCCCAAACCTGTGCCCGAGCAGATTCATCAAAAGCCCCAGCCCATACCTTATAACAATGTTCGAATTAAGTTTCGTTTTTATGGTCGAAATTTACAATATATGGTAGATAGAGCCACAAAGGTAGAAAACAAGGAAATTAAAGATAGTTTTATAAATATGATTGCGTCGTTTATGACCAATTCGTCGCGCAATTGGAACAACGAGAATTTAACACCCGATGTTATTACCGAACATTTAAAAACCCTGTCGAAAGACAAGCTTCATTTAAATTCGGAAGATTTAAGCATTCATGTTGAAAAAGACATAAAGCGTCATACTGGACATTTCAAAAACAATAATACCAGTAATCGCAATAATAAATTTAGAAACAACAAGAATCGCAACAGGGGCAAGGATTCAAGGTATTAAATATACTATAAGTATAGAATGATATATCCTTATCTACTTTCATCTGCTAATTTTATAGTGTTCAAAACGTAAATTTGAAATCGAAATGGGTTCATTTAAAATAACAGGCGGGCATAAATTAAAAGGCGAATTAATTCCTCAGGGGGCCAAAAACGAAGCCTTGCAAATTTTATCTGCTGTATTATTAACGGCAGATGAGGTTATCATTCATAACATTCCTGACATTAGAGATGTTAATAAGCTAATTGAATTATTAAGCGATCTGGGTGTAAAGGTAAATAAACTGAGTTCGGCAGGCTCATGGTCATTTAAGGCCGACGATCTGGATTTAGATTTTTTGAACAGCAAAGATTTCAGACAAAAAGGAGGAGCCCTAAGAGGATCGATCATGATAATTGGCCCTTTATTAACAAGGTTTGGCAAAGGATATATTCCTAGTCCGGGGGGCGACAAAATTGGAAGAAGACGTTTAGATACCCATTTTATTGGATTTGAAAAACTAGGCGCAAAATTCGAATTTTTAAAGGATGAGAATTTTTATAAGGTTAAAGCCGATAAGCTAAGCGGCTCATACATACTCCTAGAAGAGGCCTCGGTAACAGGTACGGCAAATATAGCGATGGCCGCAAGTATGGCCAAAGGAACCACAACCATTTACAACGCAGCATGCGAACCCTATGTTCAACAATTATGCCGCATGATGGTGAGCATGGGAGCCAAAATTACAGGGATAGGGTCTAATTTACTCGTCATCGAAGGCGTTGAGCATTTGAGCGGATGCGAGCATACCTGTTTGCCCGACATGATTGAAGTTGGAAGTTTTATGGCCTTGGCTGCCTTAACCGAATCAGAAATAACCATTAAAGGTGCAGGAATTAAGAATTTAGGATTAATACCCCTAACCTTCGAAAAACTGGGCATGAGTTTTATTTTAAAAAACGACGACATTTTCATTCCGTCTCAAAGGCATTACGAAATAGAATCGTTCATAGATGGAAGCATGTTGACCATTGCCGATGCGCCTTGGCCAGGGTTAACCCCAGATTTATTAAGTGTTATTTTGGTGATGGCCACTCAAGCCAAAGGCAATGTGCTCATTCATCAAAAAATGTTTGAGAGCCGACTGTTTTTTGTAGACAATCTTATAGATATGGGCGCACAAATAATATTATGCGACCCACATAGAGCCACCATTATGGGGCTCGATAGACGAATGCCTTTGCGAGGCATTCAAATGACCTCACCCGATATACGTGCAGGGGTATCTTTGCTCATCGCCGCGCTTTCGGCTCAAGGCAGCAGCGTAATACATAATATTGAACAAATAGATAGGGGTTATCAGAATATTGAAAAACGTTTGAACGCATTAGGTGCAGATATTGAGCGCATTTAGTCGTATAAATTTGTTGGCCTTAAAATTGTTATAAAAGAAATATGTTAAAAGTGAAGAAAAAAATATTAATTCTAATTCCTGTTTTATCATTATTAATGCTTGGGGCCTTTATTTATTCGTCAAACGTAAATTCAAAACTCAAGGTTGGCGATTTGGCACCCGAAATTAATCTTCCGAATACACTAGGGCAAAACACAAGCCTTGAGTCGCTAAAAGGGCGCTATGTACTGGTCGATTTTTGGGCTTCGTGGTGTGGAACCTGCCGAAAAGAGAATCCAAGTTTAGTGAGAACCTATACGAAATATAAGGACTTAAAATTTAAGGATGGCCATGGGTTTACTATTTTTTCGGTATCCTTAGACAGCGATGCAGAAGTTTGGAAAAAGGCCATTCGAAACGATAAACTTATTTGGGCTTCACATGTTTCGGCCTTAAAAAAATGGGAATGTCCTGCGGCTATAAGTTACGATGTATCGGCGCTTCCTAGTACTTTTTTGAT
>CAMDXE010000156.1 GCA_945878925.1 Chitinophaga pinensis | reverse complement strand
TTGTGCCCTTTGGCCGATAGAGTTAATATAACTGATTTCATGCTTACGTTTAAACCATTAGGAGGGTCGAAAAGTAAATTGCTATTTACAACAAAGAATACAGGAATAGTGGCAGGTTTAATATTTTTTGCCATTTCGCCGCTTGGATTATCTTTTGGATTGCCTTTATTAATGAACAATACCCCTGTAGCCCCCAAGCTCTCTGCTTTTTTAACTCTACTTTCTAAAGAAATATAGTTAATAAATAGGGAGTGAGCTACTTGTGAATCGGGTGTGGCTATATCAATTTGTACAATTTTACCTTTAATTTCCTTGCCTGCATAATCGTCATAATTAAGTTCGGGTGCCGATATGCCATAGCCAACATTTATCATCTTGGCTTCTGTAAATTTTCGGTTGGCGGAGAATGATAAGGGATAAAAATCTTTAAATAAAAAAACAGGAAGCCCGTTGATAAACAAAGACGTGCTGTCCTTGGCCATGCGTAAGGTCGTAATTTCGAACTCCTGAAAATAAGAGGCATTTTCACCCATAGCTTTTATTGTATTGGCCTTGAACTGTTCGGCAATATATTGGGCTGATAATTTTTCGCCCGGAGCTCCTGTTCCTCTGCCTTCTAGCCTATCGGAAGCCAAATAGTTTACATGACTTTGAATGCGTTTTAGTGATTTATTTTCTTTTGACGAAAGCGATTGAGCATAGGTAATAGAGGTTAAACCTAAACTCAGGCCTAAGCATAAACTAATTCTTTTCATTTCGTATTGATTCTTAAGTGTTTTCTTATCTTAAACTGACGTTATTATCCTAAGTATGGTAAGGATGATAAAGCCTGCAAATATAGCCTTAATTGTTTTGGTGGACACTTTATTTGATGTATTGACTCCCGCTTTTACGGTGAGCAATACCCCAATTATAATTGGAATTACAATGGGCCAAACCAAATACCCTGTGGATCCATTAATGCTATGTTGGGGTTGAGTGAGGGCATAATACACGAGATTTGGAAAAACTAAAATTGGAATAATAGCCAAGGACAGAGTGGATGCTTGTTTGATGGTCATGTGGCCAAACATCATAAAAAGAGGTACCATAATAATACCACCCCCTAAACCACTTAATCCCGCAATAACTCCAGTTATTAAACCTATACCTAGGCCTACTTTGTCGGATAAAACACCTCCTGTAGACTCGATATGCAACATGGTTTTGATTAATGTAAATAAGAGTAAACCACAAAAAATGAGTTTAAAAATTGAGGGGCTATACCAAGTTCCTATATTGATGAGTACAGTAGTTATCAAACCGCCAACTATAGCCGCCGCGCTTACGAATAGTAATGCCCTGATTTGAATTAAATTTGATTTAAAAGCCGGTATGCTGCCTTTGATACCCGAAACAAAAATGGCGAAAAAAGAATTTGCCAAAATACTTGGAACCAAATCATGGGTATTTATTCCGTTTTTGATTAAAAAATAATCTAATATTGGAACAAATATTATTCCACCACCAACCCCAAGTAGCCCGCTGATATAACCCCCAAGGCAACCAGAACAAATGAGAAGTAAATTATCGATTAGGGTTTGACTCATTGTTATTTAGCAGCAATCACGCTATGGTATTTAGTTAAATCTTTAAGCAAAGCCGCTGCTTCTTTTATTTCCAAATCGTTATCGAAGGAGGCCTCGATTCGGGCTTTTTCGAAATAATATCGACTGGCAATTTCTTCCTCTAATACTTGCATAATCTCATCTTTAAATTTCTGTAGATCCTTGCTTTTATTGTTCTCCAATTTTCCCAGAAGTGCATCGTATTCGGATTGAAGTTCTCCCAAATAGCTTTCTTTGACCGCTTGATCTTTGAATTTGCCTAGCGCCTCTTCGGTATCAGTTTTGTATTTGTAATCTTTGCCCGCCGAATAGTCCATAAATTCCTGATATTCAGCATCGGTAAGTTCGAAATTCTTAGTCAAGTTAATGGTATTATGGGTATTGCGATATTGGGTGGCAAAATCAAAAATTATATATTTTGCAATAAGGCTTTGGGTGATTTTTGTATACTTTGATTCGGGTGTTTTAAGGTCGGGAGAAATGCCCTCGCCATCTGTAACCGGGCGTTTGTTTTTGGTAAAAAACCTGCGTTTCATAGAGTCGGCTATGGCTTCGGCTTTGCCGTTAACCTTATGGCTATAATCTAATTTTTGAATACAGCGCCCCGAGGGGATATAATACTTGGAGGTTGTAATTTTCATTTGTGTATTATAGGTTAGCATTCGGGAAGTTTGAACCAACCCTTTGCCAAAAGATTTTTGCCCAATTAATACGCCCCTATCTAAATCTTGCAGAGCTCCCGATACTATTTCGGATGCCGAGGCCGAGCCCCCATCAATAAGCACTGCTAGAGGAATTTGGCTGTCGGTGGCGGCATCCAAGGTTGAATAGTTCCGGTTATTTTCGCGGTCGCGTCCCTTGGTGCTGGTTACCATTACGCCTTTATTTATAAAGGTATTTACAACATTAACGGCCTCGTGCAATAATCCACCTCCATTGCCTCGCAAATCAAGAATCACTGATTTTAGGTTTGCATTATTTCTTTTTAAATCTCGCAATGCATCTTGCACTTCTTTGCCGGCGTCGGGTGTAAATGCAGTTAATTTAATATATCCTGTTTCCTGATTTATCATGCCAAAATAGGGAACGTTAACCACCTTTATTTTTGATCTTTTGAACGTTTTGGTAATTTCGCCTACCCCCAAACGCTCAATTTTCATGGTTATCTCGGTGCCTGCCGACCCTTTTAGCAATTTGGTCATGTCGTCGCTCGATTTTCCTTTGGCCGATTTTCCATCCACTTCTATTATTTTATCGCCCGACCTTAAATCGGCTTGCTGTGCTGGATACCCCTCGTAGGGGTCGTTGATAATTACATAATCGCCACGTTGACGAATGGTTGCTCCTATGCCACCATATTCGCCCGTTATTTGAAAACGATAATCTTCTGACTGGGCCTCCGAATAATAATTTGTATAGGGATCTAAACTTTTGAGCATGGCATCGATGGCCGTTTTTATTAGGCTTCCAGGCTCTACTTCATCCACATAACTTAGGTTTACTTCTTTGTATACCGAAGCAAAAATGTCAAGATTTTTAGAAACTTCAAAATAATCGTCCGACGATTTATAGGCCGAAAAAAGTCCAATTCCGAGGAGTCCAATACATGCAATTTTTTGATACGTTTTCATTGAGATATTACTTAATAACGAGGGTTTGGTAAAATTATAATTGGCTTAAATAAATCAAAAAATTTGCTTCCATTTTGCCACTTTTTCCCCTCATGCTGCTAAATTAACGATAGAATAAGGTTAGATTGGTATATAGGGTGTAATTTTTCTTTCAAAAAAAATAAAGCCATTTTTTAATTTTGTCTATTTAATTGATTTTGTGTTATTTATAAATTTTAAGGCTTTTTCTGTGAATTATTATTTTTAGTAAGGTTTACATACCGTGCTTACCATATTTAAAATGGCTTTACCTGGCCTCGTTTTTTCAAAAAAAAATTGAATTCGAAAACTAATGTGAGTACACCCTGTTTTTTTTATTTTTGATCAAAATATTTTCAATTTCTAAAATTTTCGACGAATACTTTTATTTTTCCTCAAATTTAGTTTTCCAAAATTCTTTGCTGTTTTCTAATTCATCAAAATTCAAAATTCCAGGTTCCTTTTCGTTCGATGCATTAAAATTAATGCCAAAGGGTATTTTAGGTAAATTTAGCAAATGTGGCCATGAGGGTATAAAAAACGATTCGATAGGAAAGTTTGCTTTTTGATTAAGTGTATCTGAATCGGAATATGAAAATACGTTTGTATTGTATTTGCCATACTCCAAACCTTTTGAAAAATTTTGTGAATTTAATTGAAGTATAATTGGAGGCGTGTCGGCTATCGAAAACTTTTCGGCGGTAGTAAGGTCGATTTCGATGGCATCCAAATTTAGCAAATCATAAATATCGCAAACGGTTTGCATACAGGCATTGTCGAAACGTCCAATAAATTTAGGGCCCACCACCCATTTGCTTATTTCGACTGCTACCATTGGCGACACGTAATCGACGTGATTTTTATCAAAATTAAAAGAAATAAAATCAAAACCTTCGGCTGCTGCCCATCGGGCAGCGGTTAAATTGGTAACATTATCTAACTTGAAATACATGAAATAACTAAACGTAAACTTTTACACAAAGGTCAATTATTCCATCGCATTTTACCAACTTTGAAAGCCGTAAATCTTAAATCTAAAATCACCATTCATAAATGTCCGATATTATTCGCCTCTTGCCTGATAGCATTGCCAATCAAATAGCCGCAGGCGAGGTGGTACAAAGGCCCGCTTCGGCAGTTAAAGAGCTGTTGGAGAATGCAATAGACGCGGGGGCCAACAAAATTCACTTATACATTCGCGATGCCGGCACTACCTATATTCAGGTAAAAGATAATGGGAAAGGAATGAGCGAAACCGATGCGCGAATGTGCTGGGAGCGCCATGCCACTTCTAAAATAAGCCGTGCCGACGACCTTTTTAAATTAAGCACTTTTGGTTTTAGAGGCGAAGCACTTGCTAGTATTGCTGCGGTGTCGCAAGTGGAAATGAAAAGCAAAAGAGAGGAAGATAGTTTGGGCACGCTATTAAAAATTGAGGCCGGCCAAGTTATGGTTCACGAACCCATACAATGCTCTACAGGAACTTCTATTACCGTAAAAAATCTTTTCTATAATATACCGGCGCGCCGCAATTTTCTAAAATCGCCAAGTATCGAAACGAGGCATATTTACGATGAATTTAATAGGGTTGCCATTGCCTATCCTTCCATCGAATTTACCTTAACAAATAACGATACCGAAACTCATAGTCTTCCAAAAACTGTTTTACATCAGCGCATTACAGATGTTTTGGGCAAAATAGCCAAGGGCGAATTATTAGAAATAAATGAAACTACGGATGTGCTAACGATATCGGGTTTTATAGGCAGTCCCGAATTTGCTAAGAGAACGAGAGGCGATCAATATTTATTTGCCAATGGGCGCTATATTAAAGAACCCTATTTTAATCACGCGATTCAATCGGCTTTTCAAGGCCTAATACCCGATGATTTTTTTCCGTA
>CAMDXE010000155.1 GCA_945878925.1 Chitinophaga pinensis | reverse complement strand
AAAAATAGTTAGGATAAACCGAAAAATTTGAACAAAATTTTAGAACAAATACGGTTCAAAGGTGGATGCTAAAACCACGAAAAACGAATGCCAAATTTAAGGCCCGTCCAGCAAGTTTTGAAGAAATTGATAAGGAATTTAAAATCGTTGTATTTAGTGCCCAGGACCGGAGTCGAACCGGTACGAGTGTAACCTCACAGGTGTTTGAGACCAGCGCGTCTACCAATTCCGCCACCTGGGCTAATAAATAATAAGAACGTGTTTATTGGGGTGCAATATTAGCCAAAGTTTCCTTCAATCGCAATAGATATTTATGTTTTAAAAGGTTTACTTTAATAGTGGATAATAGCAGTTTGTGATCTTTGTTGGCTGTGTCGGCCTCGGTACACAATTTGCTGAATTCGCTGCTTAAAGTGTCTATATACCCTAAAATATTTGTTTCAAGTGCTTTTATTTGCTCCACGCTAGCAGTGTATTTCACGTCCTCCAGCATTTCGTTTAATTCCATCATTTCCATTAAAAAATCAGAGGGAAGTTTTTCGTCAAATTCATACCCCGATAGTTTAAGAATATAATTAGCTCTAAGTGAATCATTAGCTAAACACAAGTAAGCTTCGTTGTTGAGTGATGTTTTGTCCAAGGCGTCCTGATATTTTGAGGCGTCGTTAACAAAAAAATCAGGATGGTTTAATTTCAAATATGCTAAATACTTAGCTTTTAGTCCCTTTACATTTAAGTTAAATTTTACAGGCAAGCCGTAAAAATCAAAATAATTCATTAGTTGCTAAACCATGTTTGGACTATATCGTTGCCAAAAATAAAGATCATTAAAGCCAACAAAATAAACATGCCTACCATTTGCATGAAATACATGAATTTTTCGGGCAGAGGGCGTCTAATAACCATTTCAACTATTAGAAAAACAACATGACCACCATCCAATGCTGGAATTGGCAATAAATTCATAAATGCCAAAACTATTGAGATCATAGCGGTAAATCCCCAAAATCGAAACCAATCCCAGTTTTCGCCAAACAATTTACCAATTTGAATAGGGCCTGCCAACGATTTGCGAGGATCCATTTCTCCTTTAAACATTTTGCCAAAGGCCACCAACTGGGTAGCTATTAATTCTTTGGCTCGCTTTGTACCTTCAGGAAAAGCCTCGACAATCGAATAATATTGCTTTTTTGATAAAGAATCGTATTCGTAGGCTATGGGATTAAACCCAACAATGGCCTCCTTTTCAATTTTAATTACTTTTTTTAAAGTGTCTTTTCCTCTTAAAATCACAAAAGTTTGTTGTGTATTGGGTTTCAAAACCCTTTTAACCTCATCAAAATAAGTTATGATATGCGAGTCAATCGATAAGATATAATCGTCTGTTCGCAAATCAAATTTAGCAGCCGGCGTTGCGGGCCCAATGTTGCCAAGTTTAAATTTACGTCGTTCAACAATAAAACCACTGTCTTTGCCAAGTTTGGTATAAAGGTCTTCAAAATTATTTGGCGTTTTAATGGTTATCTGTTGGCCGTTTCTATCTACAACATAATACGTACCATCTCCTAATATGACTTTAGGATTTAAGGCATCCGAAAATTTATCAAGCGCTTGGCCATTAATATTTACGATTTTATCGCCATCCAAAAACCCAATTTTTTTGCCAAGTGGAAGTGCGTGTACCCCATATTTTACATTGGCATTTGGCATATATTCATCGCCATAATACATCAACGAAAGCGACATAATTAATATCCCTAATATTGCATTTACAGTTACCCCGCCAAGCATTACAATTAAGCGTTGCCAAGCTGGTTTGCTTCTAAATTCCCAGGATTGAGGGGGCGTGTTTAATTGTTCTTTATCCAACGATTCGTCAACCATCCCAGCTATTTTTACATAACCGCCCAGTGGCAACCAACCGATACCATATTCGGTATCGCCTTTTTTAAAACTAAAAAGTTTTAAGCCCCAGGCATCAAAAAATAGAAAAAACTTTTCTACCCGTATTCCAAATGCACGCGCAGCCCAAAAATGACCCAGTTCGTGTAAGGTAATTAATATTGCTAAAGCCAGCATTACCTGGCCAACCATTGTTAGTACTCCCATTTTATTATTTAAGTCGCGAAATTAAGGAATTAGAAATTAGAAATTAGAAATTAGGAATTGGGAATTTGCCGATTGTGTAATTTTAATCGTTAAACGTGTTTTATGTGCTCGTAGATACAAGTCATGCCTTGTTTCTACGATGATATTGATGACAATTGTTTCTGTAAGGTTTTAATCTTACTTTCGGCATCGGTTTTTTTCTGTTGTTCTTTAGCTATCAAATCGGGTTTGGCATTGGCCAAAAACTTTTCGTTGGTTAGTTTGACTTCAACCGATGTTAAAAATCCTTGTAAATAATCGATTTCCTTTTGCAGGTCCAATTGGTCAATTGCTTTCATTTCCCAGCCAACAAATTCGATGCTTATCTCATCTTTGCCAACAAGGCCTTTTAAACCCTTATCATTTTTACCAAAATCTATAGATTCGACATTGGCAAGCTTTTTAATAATCCCATCAAATGGCCTATACCGTGTTTCTAATTGGGTTGATACGCAAATTTTTGCCGAAACCTTTGGAGAAATTCCATTTTCATTTCGCTTGTTACGAATTAAAGTAATTAATTCGAAAGCATTTTCATATTCAACTTCCTTTGATTGGGTAGGAGCGGGCCAACTTGTATTGTTAATAAAATCAATGGCTCCATTTTTCCCATTTTGAGTTAAGGGGCCTCTTATTTCCTCCGAAATAAATGGCATAAAGGGGTGAAGCAGTCGCATTAATCGTTCGAATATTGATTTTACATCCCCTAATGCCAATTCGTGAATAGGCTGCCCATAAGGCGGTTTCATAATTTCTAGGTACCAGGAGCAAAAATCATCCCAAATAAATTTATATAAAGTCATCAATGCATCCGACAATCTGAATTTTTCGAAATGCTCATTTATCTCCTGTATGGCTTTATCTAATCTTGATTCTATCCAATCGTTCGTAATGGCCGAGTAATTTTTATAAAATTCGGAAGCATCAGAGGTGCTTTCCCAACTCATAACCAAACGATAGGCATTCCAAATTTTATTGCAAAAATTTCGACCTTGTTCCACCTGACTTATATCAAATAAAATATCGTTTCCGGCGGGCGAGCAAAGCAACATGCCCATACGAACACCATCGGCTCCATATTCGTCCATCAACACCAATGGATCGGGACTATTGCCAAGGGATTTAGACATTTTACGTCTCAATTTATCCCTTACAATACCTGTATAATAAACATTTTTAAACGGTTTCTGTTTTTTGTATTCATAACCCGACATGATCATTCTGGCCACCCAAAAAAACATTATTTCGGGTGCTGTTACCAAATCGTTGGTGGGGTAATAATACGAAATGTCATCGTTTTCGGGGTTCTTAAACCCATCAAAAACCGAGATTGGCCAAAGCCACGACGAAAACCATGTATCCAACACATCATCATCTTGGGAAAGCAATAGTCCCCTATCTCCCAAAGGAGGAATATTTGGGAACATTTTTCTATAAAGTTGTAAAGCCTCTTCATGAGTTTTGGCTACTACCGTATTTCCTTGATCGTCGTACCATGCCGGAATGCGCTGGCCCCACCAAAGCTGACGACTGATGCACCAATCTTTAATATTTGTAATCCAATGGTTGTACGTGTTTTTAAGTTTTGGGGGATAAAAATTTATATCATCACTCATCACACTTTCCAAAACCTCCGGATTGAGTGCCATAAATTTTTTCATATCCACAAACCATTGTTTGGATATGCGTGGCTCAATAACCGCATCAGTACGTTCACTATAACCAACCTTGTTTTTTATGGCTTCTTCCTTTACTAAATGCCCAGATTCTGCCAAATCCTTAGCTATTTGCTTGCGGACAGCAAAACGGTCTTGTCCAATATAGAAACCCGCAGCTTCGCTCATCGTTCCATCTTCGTTAAAGCAATCAATACTTGCAACCTTGTGTTTTATTCCCAGATTGTAATCATTGATATCGTGAGCGGGAGTAATTTTTAAAACACCGGTTCCAAATTCTGCATCCACATATTCATCGAAAATTACAGGTACTTCGCGGTTTACAATGGGAACAATTACAGTTTTGCCTATAAATTTTTTATAGCGCTCATCCTTAGGATTGGCGCAAACTGCCGTGTCGCCTAATAAAGTCTCAGGGCGAGTAGTGGCAACCATTATAAATTCATCTGAGTTGGGCACAAAGTATTTTATATAATAAAGTTTTGAATCTACTTCCTTATAAATTACTTCTTCGTCGCTTACGGCTGTTTTTCCGGCTGGATCCCAATTTACCATGCGGCTTCCGCGATAAATCAATCCTTTGTTGTGTAAATCAATAAATACATCAATTACGGCTTCCGAAAGACTGGGTTCCATTGTAAAACGGGTTCTATCCCAATCGCAACTGCAGCCCAGTTTTTTTAATTGTTCAAGAATTATTCCACCATATTTTTCCTTCCACTCCCAAGCATAAGCTAAAAATTCATCGCGCGTGAGGTCTTTCTTATTAATGCCTTTTTCCTTTAGCATGGCCACCACTTTGGCTTCGGTAGCAATGCTGGCATGGTCGGTTCCGGGCACCCAACACGCATTTTTGCCAAGCATTCGGGCACGCCTTATCAACACATCTTGTATGGTATTGTTGAGCATGTGGCCCATATGCAATACTCCTGTAACATTGGGAGGAGGTATTACTATGGTATAAGGTTCACGATGATCGGGAACGCTTTTAAAAAGGTTGTTATCCAACCATTCTTTATACCATTTGGTTTCAATGTCTTTGGGTGAATATTTAGAGGAAATTTCCATGTATTAGTAATCTGCGAAATTAACACTAATGAAGGGGCTAAGCAAAATGAGGAATATCTCCTAAAACAAAGAGATTTTACTTTTGATTTTATGAAATATGTATTTGATTATCTGTTTAATATGCAACTTATTTGGGCGAGTTTTCAACAAATTACATTTAATTAATTAATTAATTATCAATAGCGTCCTAAACGATTAAAAAAAGGAAAGGGAATGTTTTAACTCAAAGCTACCTTTGAGGTGACAAAAAACAAACCCCCTTTCCTATGGCAAATTTAACTCTGTTTTCTCA
>CAMDXE010000154.1 GCA_945878925.1 Chitinophaga pinensis | reverse complement strand
AAAGTTAATAAAAAAGTTATTTCCGAAAATTTTATGACCTTTTTGGATTAAGGTCAAAATTTTTCAGAACAACTTTTTAACTTACACACTTAGTGAGATACTACCCTTTTCAAGGCCGCCATAGCGGCCTTATTTTTTTTTTTAAAAATCCCCCCCCCTATAAAACAAAAGCCCGAAACATAATCTGCTCCGGGCTTTATTTATTTTAAAATTCGTAATTCCTAATTACTATGGTCCTACGTCGTAGGTGGCCGATTCTAATATATACGGGTGATTGATGGCGTATAAATTGGCTTTTGAAATACAATATTGCGCAACAAAAATAAATATTCCTGTAAAGGCTATAGGCATTCCTAATTCTAACAAGCCTAAGCCACTTGATTGGCCTACAACTCCTGGCATAATCATCAAGAAAACGTCAAACCAATGGCCAATTAATATGATAGAACCTGCTACCAATAATGATTTTGGGTTTCGCTTTGCATTTCTCATCATTAATAACAGGAAAGGGATAAAGAAATTCATAAATAAATTAATAAAGAATATGGGTCTAAAATAGCCGTGAAGTCTGGCATCGAAATACACTACCTCTTCATGAATATTGGCATACCATATCAACAAATACTGTGCAAGCCAGGTATACGCCCAAAATACACAAAACGCAAACATAAACTTTCCTAAATCGTGAAGTATATCAGACGATACAAGCTCCATATATCCTTTCGATTTTAGATAGATGGTAAAAAAGCAGATGACCGTTGTGGAGGTCACAAACATCACTGCAAAATTATTGATAGTATAGATGGTACTGTACCAGTGGGCATCCACACTCATAATCATCAACCAAACCAAGGTAGAAAAACTAAACCCGAAGAATACCAAAAATGCAGCCGAAAATCGTGTTGATTTTCTAAAAAACGTTAAACCACCTTCGACATCTTCTTTAAGCGATAAACGGCGAAGTATGACACGAAAACAATACCAAATTAATACAAACAATGGCACGCCTAAAAATAAAAACTTGCTATTTAAAAAGGCAGATTTACCTGCTAATATTTTATCAAAACCAACCATACCCTCTTTTAACCCTTCATGTTCGTAATGCATCCAATGATAAAGTTGGGTGCCACCAAAATATAAGGTAACAAAAAGTATAATTAATCCTATAGGTATATAACCGCTTATGCCTTCGGCCACTCGTTTCACCAAAACGGCCCAACCGGCATTAGCTACATAATTAAGCGCTACAAAAAACAAAGCCCCAACAGCAAACAACAAAAAATAATAGCTGTTTACTAACATATTGGCCCAAAAACGGGTGGTCCAAGGTTTGCTGTGTTCGCCATGTGCTGCGGCTACAGTTTCGTGCGCTCCAGTTTGTGCGTGTACAGTGGTTTCGGTGGCATGTGCAGTGCTTGCATGAGCATCGTGCCCTTTTATTTGATAAATACCTATAACCGATAAAATAATTCCTAAGGTCAATAAAACGACGCTCAACATTTTGGATCGCGACGTAAACTCAAATTTTTCTTGTTTTATTTCAATGTGATGATGTCCCATTCGTTGATTACTAATTATTTTGCTACGGTACTATCGGGTGCTGTTGTTGCACCAGTTAAACTTAAACTTTTAACATAATGTATAACTTTCCATCGTTCGGATGGGGTAAGCATGTGGGCATGCGAACCCATCATGTTTTTGCCATAAGTAATAACATGAAAGATTTTCCCATCGGCCAAACCTTGAATATAAGGCGTTTGATAATTGGCAAAGGGTGGTTTTGCAAATTTCCCTTCGGTAATAACCGGGCCATCATTCTTCCCATCTTTTCCATGACAACTCCAGCAGTACACATCGTATAATTTTTTACCTTCAAATACATTATCCGATGTTTTTTCAATAGGATTAAGGTTTGCCGCCGAAGCTTCATACCCTTCTGGCGAATCGGGATAATTATAGATATAGTCGAGCTGGCCTCTTGCAATAGTGCCCGTTGCCGGAACACGCATGGTCATACCGTTGGCATTAAATGCCATGTGACGTGTTTGCGTATAAGGTTCGTATCCTTTAGATACATACATATCGGGAGCATATTCAATCCCTGTATTTTCATTTCGGCTTTTGCACGAAAACAAAGCGACAGCCACAAACATAATGGCTGAAAATTTAAGAAACTTATGCATGCACACCTCCCTGATTAACAGCATACTGGCCAACATATTCATGGGTTGTTAATACTCCGTTTTTGTTTAATATCACCTTTAATTCGTTTTTTGAATCATGATTAAGCGTATCAGCATCAAAGGCTATTAGCAAATGATCGTCGGTTTGACGTAAATCTAAAATATCTGGTCTAACCCCGTGGCCCATTTTATTTCGAAAGAAAAATAAAAACGCTAAACCAAAGGCGGTGCAAAGAATGGTACATTCGAAAACAACAGGCACCATACTTGGCAACATGTGATAATCTGAAGGCTTCCCTCCTATATTCATTGGCCAATCGAAAACCATCATGTAAAACTGTAGGAGCAATCCTAAACAAAATCCTGTTAAACCGCATAAAAAAGCAGCGATCGAAAGACGAGTACGACTAATACCCATAGCGGTATCTAAATGATGAACCGGAAAGGGCGTATAGCAATCAAATACTTCTATTCCCTTTTCTCTAACTTCTTCTACAGCCGACATAAGATTTACCTCATTATCGAATACACCGTAGATTAAATTGCGTTTATTTATTGATGTGCTAAAGCAAAACATATTATTCTTTGTTTTTAAGAATTCCTTTTACTTCTGCCATATTGATTACCGGAAGGAATCGACAGAATAAAAAGAAACAAGTGAAAAATAAACCGAAGGTTCCTATAAAAATACCAACTTCAATAAACGACCCCTCATACATTACCCATGACGAGGTAAGGTAATCGCGGTGAAGTGAGGTTACAATAATTACAAACCTTTCGAACCACATACCAACGTTAACCACAATTGATAACATAAATAGAAACCATGGTGTTGTTCTGGCCCATTTAAACCAAAATACTTGAGGTGCCAAAAGGTTGCAACCCATCATGGTCCAATATGCCCACCAGTATGGCCCAAAGGCTCGGTTCTGAAATGCAAATTGTTCGTATTCATAGCCTGAGTACCAGGCAATAAAAAATTCGGTGATATACGCCAATCCTACCATTGTACCGGTAAGCATAACCACTTTGGCCATAGCTTCAAGGTGACCGATGGTAATATAATTTTCATAATTCAATACTTTTCTAGCTACCAACAACAGTGTTAAAACCATTCCAAATCCTGAAAAAATTGCGCCTGCAACAAAATAAGGTGGAAATATGGTAGTGTGCCATCCTGGAACAATTGAGGTTGCAAAGTCCATAGATACAATGGTGTGCACCGAAAGTACAAGCGGGGTAGAAATACCTGCCAAAATTAAAGAAACCACTTCGTAACGTGCCCATGTTCTTACCGAACCTGTCCAACCCATTGAAAAGAAATTATACCAAAATTTGCGTGCTTTAGTTGTGGCTCGGTCGCGAATAGTTGCAATATCAGGTATCATACCTAAGTACCAAAATACTAGAGATACCGAAAAGTAAGTAGAAATTGCAAACACGTCCCAAAGCAAAGGCGAATTAAAGTTTACCCATAGGGATCCAAAAGCATTTGGTAATGGAAAAACCCAATAGGCGCCTACCCATATCCTTCCCATGTGAAACATAGGAAATATGGCCGCACACATTACTGCAAATATCGTCATGGCTTCGGCCGAACGGTTTATCGACATTCTCCATTTTTGACGAAACAAGAGTAATATGGCCGAAATTAAGGTTCCCGCATGGCCTATACCAACCCAAAATACAAAGTTGGTAATATCCCAACCCCACATTACCGATTTATTAATATTCCAAACGCCTATACCTGTCCAAACTGTCCAAAATAAAGTGGCAGCTAAAATCATTAAACAGAAAAAAGAGACTGAAAATCCAATCCACCATAATCTGCTAGGTTTATTTTCTAAAGGCCGACAAATATCGGCCGTTACATCGGCGTAAGTTTTTCCTCCAGTTATTAATGGGGGTCTTATAGCTGCATCTATTACTGACATTTATAAATTATAAATAATGTTTGGTTGATTAATGTTTATTATACGTTTCTAATCTTAGTCATATACGACACCGAAGGCTTAATACCAACCTCTTCGAGCATGTGATAAGACCTTTCGTTTTTATACAATTTTGAGATTTCACTGTTTGGATCGTTCATGTCGCCAAAAACAATAGCGTTTGATGGACATGCTGTCATACATGCTGTTTTAACCTCGCCATCCTGAATTTTTCTATTTTCACGTTTGGCCGATAATTTTCCAGCTTGAATGCGTTGAATACAGAAACTACATTTTTCCATAACACCTCTAGTACGTACAGTAACATCTGGATTAATTACCATTTTGCCCAAATCGTTGTTAAAATGATAATCAAATGCATCGTTATCGTTGTATCTGAACCAGTTGAAACGACGCACCTTATATGGGCAATTGTTTCCACAGTATTTAGTTCCAATACATCGGTTGTAGGTCATTTGGTTTAATCCCTCCGAACTGTGAGTGGTAGCTAATACCGGACAAACGGTTTCGCAAGGAGCATGCGAACAATGCTGACACATTACAGGTGCATGAACAACGCGAAGGTTATCGTAAACCTCAGCTTTTTCTTCATTAATTTCTTCTTCCTTGGTTAAATAGGCCTCGGGAGTATAAAAACTATAATACCTATCAATGCGTATCCAATGCATTTCGCGGCGTAATCTAATTTCGTCGCGACCAACAACAGGTACGTTGTTTTCGATATGACAACTTACTACACAAGCACCGCAACCGGTACATGCATTTAGGTCGATGGCCATTCCCCATTTGTGACCCGTGCTATAATCGTATTCTTCCCACAACGAAACCAAATCCAATTTGTTTTCGTTGCGTACGTATGGATTTTTATTATAGTCTTCTAAAGATGCTTCGCGAATATAATCGCGACCTTCGATGGTATGATGCGTTTGGGTTTGAGCCAAGGCATAAGTATCGCCTGTATTTTCGATGCTGATGTTTCCAGAAATAGAATAGGAAGTTGTTCCATTCGCTAATTTCAAAAATGGATAGGCATTTTTTCCTAAATCTTTACCA
>CAMDXE010000153.1 GCA_945878925.1 Chitinophaga pinensis | reverse complement strand
CGGATCTCCTTGATGTAATTTTCGGTGGTTTGTTTCTTTTTTGTTTCCATCTTTTGTAAAATTATAATTTTTTGGAAACACTCCCTTATATTTGAATAATATTAGTCCACTTTATGCTGACGATTTACAGTAACATTACCGTTGCACTTGTGAAGGGTTACAATTGAACCTGTTTGACTAATCCCCGGAGGAGGGCAATAATTGACTTCCATCTAACCTCGTGGTTGGTCAATATTTAGCCCCAGCCAACCTGTTTTGGTAAGATTCATTCTAAATTGGTCGTTTGTGAAGAATTTGAAATCAAAATTATCGGTTGATCCAAGTTTAGGAGTTGAAACTCCGTTTAGATTGTTTCCTGAAAGGCTCCAGTTTTGAGCTTGTGAAACAGTTGCTGCTCCTAAAATGAGCAACAAGAATGCGATTTTGTTAAGTTTTATATTCATATTTCTATGCCTTTATTATGGCCAAACCGTTAAATTCTGCCTCTCTTGCAGAATGTTCAAGTGCGAAGGCAAGAGAATTAGAGTGTGTGCAACACTCTCTAATTCTGAGGGTTGGGTCCTTCTAACTTGCATACAACTTGCTTATATGTATGACAAAATCATACATATCTAGCAGATTTTTGGTGTATATGTATGATAACCATCATACTTTTTCTGCTGCCAAGGTATAAATATTTTATAAATCATCAAAGGGGATTTTGATGCTCCGAATATTTTTAGTGCTTATGGGTGTAAGTTTTTGTGGTCCTGCTGCTTTTATGACCGTATTGTAATCCATCCAAAAAACTGCTATTATTTTTTTAGAAGGCTTGGCTGTTTGTCCGTTTTCTAAATTATTGAGATGGTTGGTGGTTTCATAGCCTAAGGTATCACATTTAAATACATACGAATTGAAGTTACTCTAGTAAATTTTTCTTGTTTTGTAGTGCTTACTTTATTAGGTTTGAATAAAAAAATATGAAACGATTAGCCTATCTTTTATTTCTGTTGGTTATTTCTGAGTTTAGTTTAGCCAATGATGCCCCATTTGCTTACGACAAAAATGAATTGAATCGTGATTTTAGCACGCTAAATGAACTTTCGGCCTATGTTGACCAAAGCGGGGAGACGTACTCGGAAATGCCAAAATCAAAAATTTTCCAAGAAAATTTTGAATTGACAAATGACGTGTTGGTTAAGCCAAACTTAAAAATGGACGCTGTGGATTGGGGCGCTTTTGCTTGGGGGTTTTGTTGCTGGCCTATTGGGGTTTTTGTGATAGCCATAAATGACGATAAAGATAAGGACAGCAAGAATTCATTTGTAGCAGGCATAGCTAGCAGTGTAATTGTCAGCACAGTGGCCTATATCGCATTTTATGCTATAGTCATAACTTCTTTTGGAGCTTTTTAATTCTGATTTATTTTCAGAAGATATTAAATGCTGAGTAAAGCAAACTCGTATATTGCTTTGCCAAAAGAAGCAGCGGAACGAGGAGATTTCATATGCGAAACCGAGCAAGAACTAAAAGACTTGGGGGCTTTTTGTTAATTTCAATATCTAATATACACCGTTGACGATAGGGTAAATTAAGAACCCGAAAAATAATTAAATTTCACAAAAAATAATATTGCTTTTTATAAAAATGCTTGGTAATATTGTTTCCTTAAATAAAATTAAATGAAAAAACTAATTTACTCATTATTAATCATGGCCGTTCCTGCATTCTCATTTGCCGGCAACACTGAATTTTCGTACGACAAAGATGCCTTAGCAACTGAATTCAATCAGCTAAATACTGCATCTGCCTATGTAGATGAAAACAATGTTTCATTTACTGAACTTTCAAAGAATCCTGCTTTCGAAGGGAATCTTAACTTAACTAACCACATCTCTGTAGCGCCAAATTCGGCCATTAGCGATATGGATTGGATTGCATTTGCTTGGGGATTTTTATGCTGCCCAGTTGGAGCCATTCTTTATTTAATGCCAAACCGTGATAAATCGGATGAGGAAAAACAATCGTTTTACTATGGATTTTCAACCATGTTTGTTATCGTGTTAATCGCAGGTATTCCATTAGGATATACGACGGTTACGTTTCAATAAGCCTATCATTATACTAAAAAAGCTGTCGGGGTACAATCCGACAGCTTTTTTTTATGCCGTTTAATTTTGAGGTACATCCTAAGCAGGATCTATTTCTTATTCTTTAAACGACTAAGGAGCCTTAATAAAATTGTAATAAATGACATAATTCAGTTTCTTACTATTTTTTTACACATCATTGCCTAATTTTGAATGGTATAGAAGATGAAAGCATCACGACTCCTTTTATGTATAGGTTTTATGGTTGCCGGAATGCAAGCGCAAGCCCAAAATGAATTTTGCTATGATAAATACCAGCTTGCTATCGATTTTAAGGCCATCGAAACCAATAGTGCAAACCAATCGCTTAGCACATTAATGGGCCACCATCCATCCGACACTGCCGAATTTACACTTTATGATTTGGAAATAAATCCCTTTTGTTCGGGCTTGTGTTGCGGTCCTTTGGGTTCGTCGAAATATGCCGATAAAGAGTTAAACAGAAATTCGGAGCGAAAGTCGTATTGGATTGGATGCAGTGGATTTGCGCTAATGTTTGGAATAGGATTTTACGTTTATTTAGTAAACGATGTAAATTCTATAATCTTTTAATGGATAAGCTGGCTGTCGATACGTTTTAACGGAAAATCTTTGACTTTTCGGTTAAAAATTAAGGGGTACGATTCGGTAGTTACAATAGCCTGATCTAATCCAAATCCTTTTTCTTCAGATTGTCCAAATTGTTTGATTACCGAGTGGCCATAAACCAACAATTTGTCGAAGAATCGCATTTTGTTTTCGTATGAAAATTCTTTTTTGATGATAACATACCTGAAATCGCCGCCTATAAAACTATATTGGGTTCGGTATTTCATTTCAACATCCAATTCTTTGGAGGCTATCATTTCTTCAATGACTTTGCGCAGCAAAATATTAATTTTTTGCTCCACTCTAAATCCTAATCTAAAATCAACCCGTATGATGTCGTTGGCAACAATATGGTTTACACTGTAGTCGCAGGTATAGGGTTGGTCTTGCACCTCAACATGTATCAACCAATATACATCGGCACGCTTAGGTTTGTTTTCGAAAATGGAATAAATAATCTTTTTTTCTACTCTATCCACCCGTTCGCTGCTTGTTAAAAAAACAAGATTGGTTGCATATTTTGGAAACGTAATATCGTTGCTCAACTTTTCGAGCATGGGTATAAACTGATTGAGTTCGACAAATTCAACCAATTGATTTCTAATCTGACGCGCTCTATACCATACCAACATAATTATGACTAAGGCCGCAGCCATTAATAAACTTATATAGCCTCCGTGCCAAAATTTTTGAAGATTGGCAAAAAGAAACGCACTTTCAATAATTAAAAACGTACCCAAAAATAAGCCAACAATAAGATTATTTAATTTGAGCCTCACTCGAAGATAGGTCGCAAACAGCATAGTGGTCATGAGCATGCATAGGGTTATTGCTAAACCATAGGCCGCTTCCATTTTGCTCGACTCTCTAAAAAATAAAACGACAAATACACATCCCACCCATAAAATAATATTAATGGTAGGTACAAAAGTTTGACCTTTTTGTTCGGTTGGATAAACTACGCGCATTTTAGGCCAAAAACCTAAGCGAATGGCTTCGCTGATTAAGGTAAACGACCCTGTGATTAAAGCCTGACTGGCAATGATAGCCGCTAAAGTTGCAATGATTACACCGGGTATTAAAAACCAAGGTGGCATGGTTTCGAAAAACACACGTCTTCCATCAAGGGTTTGGCCCACATGTTTGAGCAACCAAGCTCCTTGACCAAAATAATTAAGGACTAAACAGCTTTTTACAAAGAGCCAACTAATCCTAATATTTTTACGACCGCAATGGCCTAAATCGCTGTATAAAGCTTCGGCACCCGTGGTGCAAAGAAACACCCCGCCTAAAAGTAAGTATCCCTGAGGGTAATTTCTTAATAAATCATATGCATAGTAAGGATTAAACGCTGCGAATACATCGGGAAACGTAATGATTTGCGAAATGCCCAATACCGCAAGCATGCAAAACCATAAAACCATCACCGGTGCAAACGACTTGCCTACGGCTCGGGTCCCAAATTGTTGGATAATAAACAATAAACTTAAAATGAGTACAACAATGCCAACCGTTGGCAAATTCGGTATACGCGATTCTAAACCTTCAACGGCCGAGGCCACCGAAATGGGAGGGGTTATAATGCCATCGGCCAATAATGCTGCCCCACCTACAATGGCTGGGATTAACATATACTTCGATCGTCGTTTTATTAAAGCATAAAGTGAAAATATACCACCCTCTCCGTTGTTGTCGGCTCGTAGGGTAAGAATAACATATTTCAAGGTGGTTTGTAATGTTAAGGTCCAAAACACACAACTTAGGGCACCTAAAATTAACATTTCGGTTATTTTTGGTTGTATCCCATACTTGTTCGGACTTAGAATAGCGTTGAACACATAAAGGGGCGAAGTTCCAATATCGCCATAAATTATCCCTATGGCAATCATAACGCCCGCTATGTTAAAAGGAATTTTATGTGTTTCGCTATGTGGTTTCAATGCCAAAATTTTTGAAGTATTGTATAAAAATTAAATGGATGCTATCTATTTATGGAAACTCTTAAGTGCCGTAAACTAAAAATGATGTTATTAAATTATTAAGGGGCAAAATTAACAGAAGCAAATGCAGTTTTTGGCTTTTTTATTTAATTTTTAGTGGTTAATTATCAACCAGTTAATGCAAAAATGAGGATTAATTGAAATTTGTAGCCTTTAGTTTTGCTACTACAATTTTGTCAATTGGGAAAGTTACCCACGATTCGCTCACTTCATCTAAATCGGCCCAGAAAAACAGGAGACTGTGGTTGGAGGATTGACTTCGCTGCATTGGGAATTTTTCAATGCTTGGTCCGTCCTTTAGAGTAATGAAATAATAGACCGAAATTAATTGTTCGGCAGCGTTAAATGCACTTTGCTGAAAGAAGTCGGAGGTGTAAAAATGATTTGTAATTTCACATGTGGTTGCCAATTCTTCCTGTATTTCTCTGGATAAAGCTTCCAATAAACCTTCTCCAAATTCGAGCCCACCCCCTGGAAAT
Organism: Chitinophaga pinensis; assembly: GCA_945878925.1. Lineage (GTDB taxonomy): Bacteria > Bacteroidota > Bacteroidia > NS11-12g > UBA9320 > JABWCE01. The sequence continues at coordinate 15 of CAMDXE010000153.1, read as the reverse complement.
TTGGTAAAGGTTAAG
>CAMDXE010000152.1 GCA_945878925.1 Chitinophaga pinensis | reverse complement strand
CATAAAAGACAATCAAAAAATAAAGGTAACGACCAACGCCGGTGAGTTTATTATACAAATGAATGTGAATGAAGCACCTGCATCGGTAGCCGCCATTTTAAAACTTGTGGACGAGGGGTTTTACAATGGAAAATATTTTCATCGCATGGTGCCAAATTTTGTACTTCAAGGCGGATGTCCAAGAGGCGATGGATTTGGAAGCAGAGATTATACATTGCGCAGCGAATTTTCTAATTTAAAGTATGCAACGGGCGCAGTTGGCTTGGCTTCGGCAGGGCAAGATACCGAAAGCTGTCAATGGTTTGTAACCCATTGCCCAACCCCCCATTTAGATGGCCGCTACACCATTATTGGCCAAGTAGTGAGTGGCATGGAAACCGTTCATTTATTAGGCGTTGGCGACAAAATGGTGAAGGTAGAGCGTATTCATTAAATTTTACAAGTCCATTAATTGGTGTAGAATGCGCTAGCGTTACCCATCTTTATTGCTGTTTTTTTAGCAATTCATTTTTTTTGCATTCCTCTTTTTTACAAGCCTTTTGGCAAACAGATGCATTTTTTTTGTTTATAATTAATGTGTAAACTAATGTAAGGAGAATGCATTCTATAAAAAAATACTGCCGATATACCTTGAATTTGTTTTTGTAAAAATGCCAATATAGGATTACATTTGTTAAAGGCAAAGTGTGTCGAGCCACAAATGCCCCTTTAAAAACCATTATTTTTGGTTCAAAACTAAGTTTTAAATGAATAAACAAAACAACAATCTATACGAACTTCGGTCGATATTGTTTGATCATGCCGATACCATGATCGCCATTTTAGACAAAAACCTAATCCTTATTGATGCCAATATTTACTATTTAAAAACACTCCGTGTAAAAAAAGAGGATATAATGGGTAAACCCATTTCCTTGTTAATACCCGAGGCCAAACGAAACGAACGAATGGAGCTTTTGAAGAGAGTTTTGAAAACGGGCGAGCCCGAAACGATAGACGAAATCAGAACGCATCCAAATTTTGACACTGATTATGTGCGCTTGAGGGTTTTTAAACTGGGCGACGGCCTAGCAATAACCTTAAAAAACATTAGCGACCTCAAAGAAAGTATCGACGAACTTGAAACGTTTATTTACAAATCGTCGCACGAAATGCGTGGCCCAATTGCCAATATATTTGGATTGGTAAACCTGGCCGCTACCGACGTGAAAAATTTGGACGAGGCGCAGCATTTCAACAAATTAATAGGCCATCAAGCCGAGCGTCTCGACCTAGTAATGAAATTGCTTATTGAGGCCACAGAAATACGAAAGAACGAAAAAACGATAGAGCTCATTAAGTTTGATGACCTTATGAAAACGGTATTTAAATCATTTGAACCTAAAATCGAATGGAAGGAAATAGCAATTGAACACCATATTTCGGTTCGTAAAAAATTTAGAAGTGACACGAATCTGCTTTTTTCGCTTTTTCATCATTTAATTGATAATGCCTTCAAATACCGTAAAGCCGATATGAAAGATGTTATTATAAAAATTTCAATTGAGGATGATGCCGAGGGTATATTAATAAAGGTTGTTGATAATGGCATAGGAATACCCTACCACTTGCAGGATAAGGTGTTCAAAATGTTTTATAGAGCTACCGAAAAATCGAGCGGAGGGGGACTGGGCCTATATGTTGTAAAACACGTGATACGAAAATTAGGTGGACGAATTACCCTCGACAGTAAAGAAAATATCGGAACAATGTTTACGATCACCATTCCGAATATAAGACTTAAGTAAAATCCAAATTTATTTTTTTTTGATTTTTAGTGTATGAAAAATAAGGACATGTATGTTTTTTTATTAATAGCCTTACCCATGCTATATTTATACCTATTACTTAAGATTTTAATTGTAAAAAAAAGCATAAGCTTAGGCAATAAATTATTTAACCTTGGAATATATTAATTTTGCTAGGCCCAAGCGCTTCCAAAAACCTATTTAAAAATGACTCAAACCGTACTACACAAATCCAATACCCGAGGCCATGCCAATCATGGCTGGTTAGACGCTCACCACAGTTTCAGTTTTGCTGGCTATCACAATCCATCTCGAATGCACTTTGGTGCATTGCGCGTATTAAATGATGATAAAATTGATGCTGGCATGGGCTTTGGCAATCATCCTCACGATAATATGGAAATTATTACCATTCCATTAAGTGGCCAATTAAGCCATCGCGACAGTATGGGCAATAATTCGGTAATTAAGGCTGGCGAAATTCAAGTGATGAGCGCAGGTACTGGTATTGAACATAGCGAATTTAACAGCAGTGCTACCGAGGCTTTAAGTTTATTGCAAATTTGGTTGTTCCCAAATAAGCGCCATGTGGTACCTCGCTATGACCAGCAAAGCATCGATTTTGACCAATCGCCTAATACTTTGAAACAAATACTTTCGCCAAATAAGGACGATGAAGGGGTTTGGATATACCAAAACGCATGGTTTCATTTAGGTCAGTTTGATAAAAATTTTGAAACCGAGTATACTGTTAAACTTAAAGGAAATGGGGTATATGTGTTTGTGATAAACGGCGATATTACCATAAACGATCAAGTGTTAAATACCAGAGATGCTTATGGCCTTTGGGATACCAGCAGTTTTAAGCTAAAATCGGAAAGCGATGGAAGCAAAGTGTTGGTTATGGAAGTTCCAATGGAATTTTAAGATATTTCGTAAGCTGTTAAATGCAGCTAATCAAAAAATTAGTTAAAGTTCAGGAAAATTTTTGGCATTTATTTCTTTGTGATATCCATCGCAAAAAGGAGGTGTAGCGGTATGTTTGCATGTGCAATAGGATCGCATTCGCTTTTCTGAAATTTCAAATTCGAGGGGTTTACAATGCGTATGAGTTGCATCGCATAGTATCACTTCATTATCATTATCACAGCTGCACCAGTGGTAGGTGCCGGGTTCAAGTTCAAATTTAATAGATTTAAGGAGTATAGGTTCGTTTGGCATTCTTATTTTTTTAAACGTTTAAGGCCTTCTTTGGCGAGTTCAAAATTAGGGTTTAATTGAAGACAGCGTTTAAAAAACATTTCGGCTTCGTCCATTTTATTTTCGGCTTCCTTGCAAAGCCCTAACATGTAAACGGGCTTTTCAAATTCATTATTGGCCTTGCTCGACAATTCGAAATGTCGGATAGCCATGGGCCAATTATTTTTCGAAAAATAAATATAGCCTGCATTATAGTAGGCTTGTGTGTGGTTGGGGTTTATGAGTATGGTTTTTTGATAATTGAAAAGTGCTTTTTCGAAATTGCCATCCAGTTGGTAAAAATAGCCTCTTGCATACCAAGCTTCTTCTATGCTTTCGTTGGTGTTGATGGCTGCATCTAAATAGCGCAAGGCCTCCTTATTATTTTGTTGGGTAAGTATTTGGCCCAATTGAAGGTATGAATCATAATCGCCTGCATCAATTAAAATGGCTCTTTTATAATATTCGACGGCTTTAACGGTGTCGGCCGATTCTTTGAAAGCCTGTGCCAAAATGAAATAAATTTTAGGATAGCTCTCATCCTTTTTTAGGGCCTCGTTCAAATAACGTTTGGCTTCGTCATATTTTCGGACAAACATAAAAAATTGCCCGGTTTTAAACAGGGCTTCAGCATCCTTGGGGTTCAAATCCACAGCTTTCAAATACGTTTCTTTGGCTTTATAGGTTTGATTGTTTCCAAAATAGGCATCGGCCAATTTGATGAGATAGGCTGTATTTTTAGGCTGGATGGACAAAGCTTTTTCGAGATCGACAAAGGCGAGTTTAAAATTTTTATCATTGCTTATAAGTACATAGGCTCTTTCGGCATAATAATCGTGGCGTTGGGGGTCGTCTAATATTTTTTGAGACCAGGCCCTTACTTCGGCGCTTAAGGTGGTATCATGTGCCATTTTATAATTGGGATTGTTTTGGCGGCATGAGGGTAACATGCTAAAAATCACCGCCAATATTATTAAACCTTTGCCTGCATTGCCAATCATTTTTTTCATATAAATTTGAAGCAAATTAGATACACTTTTTCAAATCACCAAATAGATGCCTTTTTACCATAAACTTGGAAAAATTCCCCAAAAACGTCATACACAGTTTCGTAAGGATAATGGAGAACTGTATGCCGAGGAGCTTGTAAGTACCTTAGGGTTTTCGAGTATTTATTCGCTGGTTTACCATTGCCATCCGCCAACAGGCGTCAAAAATATCGGTGAGGCCTACAGCGTAGAGCCTAATTATGTGTTAAAAAAGAACATGCAAAACCGAAGTTTTTTGTCGTTTAACACCAAGCCTCAAGCCGATTATTTAAAAAGCAGAGTGGTATTATTAGGCAATCAGGATTTAACACTTGCTTCGGCCGCGCCAACCAAGGGAACCGACGATTATTTTGTAAAAAATGCCGACGCCGATGAAGTTATTTTTGTACATGAAGGACGTGGCGTTTTACAAACAGTTTATGGGGAGATAGCATTTGAATACGGCGATTATTTAGTTATCCCAAGAGGAACCATTTATAAGATACATTTTGAAACCAGCGATAACCGTTTGTTTATAACCGAATCGTTTTCGCCCATAGTTCCACCAAAACGCTACCGTAACGAATTTGGTCAATTATTAGAACATTCGCCTTATTGCGAACGCGACATTAAGTTGCCTACTAATTTACAGGCTAAGGATGAAATGGGCAATTTTGTGGTTATGATTAAAAAACAAAATATGATTTATCCTTATACCTATGCTACACATCCATTTGATGTAGTGGGTTGGGATGGTTATGTTTATCCTTATGGTTTTTCGATCCATAATTATGAACCTATAACAGGACGAGTACACATGCCGCCTCCAATTCATCAAACATTTGAAGGCCATAATTTTGTAATTTGTTCCTTTGTTCCACGCATGTACGATTATCATCCATTATCGGTACCTGCACCCTATAATCATAGCAATGTGGACAGCGACGAAATATTGTATTATGTCGACGGCGATTTTATGAGCAGAAGCCATGTTGAAAGAGGGATGATCTCCTTGCATCCAAAGGGTATTCCTCATGGGCCACATCCCGGAACGGTCGAAAAAAGTATTGGCGCAAAGGAAACGAAAGAATTAGCGGTGATGATAGATCCGTTTTATCCTTTACAGATAACTCAAGCGGCTTTGGATATGGAAGATGCCGACTATTGGAAAAGCTGG
>CAMDXE010000151.1 GCA_945878925.1 Chitinophaga pinensis | reverse complement strand
TTTTTTTATTTCCGTTAAATAACGATAAGTAGCTACTATTTTAATTGCGAAAGCATAACTTTTTACTTGAACAACATTATCTGTCTTCATTCGTATTTTATTTTTTATTATTTCGTAATCCGTAATTTATAATTCGTAATTCCTAATTGAAACATCACCAATACAATCTTTACAAAGTGTAAGTAGCAGCGTCATTCGGTCTCTTGGATTCAACTTCCAATTATCAATGGCGATTTGCAGTAACCATCCTTCGGGTATAAGCCCGTCAAAAAAAGGTAACATATTTTTATCCGTAAATTTTTCTGAACGCAAGGGGAGTGTTCTGCTTACTGCTCCATAATCTGGATTTTGTAAATAGGATTCCTCATATTGGAAATGATAGCCGTTGTCATCTTCCCAAACTGTTCCACTTAGTTTTTCTTTTTTATATACCCATCCCTTTTTCATCGCTTACTGTGCTTCAATTGTTTGAATATCGCTATGTGAAATAATTTCGGTTAAGTTCTCATCAGATTTTTGCTGATATTTTATTGCATTATTGTTAGGTACAAATTGCCATGCAGAAATTTTATTCTCTTTTTTGTCTGTAATTTCTTTTATGATGACACCATACTTAACTATCCGGTTTGTTAGTGTTATTTTTATAGATTTATTAAAGTAGTTCCAAAAAATATCGTAGGCATCAATTTGTTGTTTGTTTGGTGATAAGTTAAATCCGAACAAAGCCAAAACCTGATTCACTTTATCCAATTGCATGGTTTCTTTGCCTTGCTCCAATTCACGAATAAAACGAATGCCTACACCTGCTTTTGCAGCAAGTTCTTCCTGTGTTAGCTTTAGCTTCTTGCGTTGATACTTGATGAATGATGATAAGTTGCTCATTGTGTTGCTATACCTTTACGGGTACAAATGTAAACAAACTATTTAAAAAAGAACCGAACGGGTATAAAAAATAAAAATTGATTGTTTTAAATCCCGAACGGGTATCTTTTGAAATATCGATAAGTTTGTTTGTTCCAATCTCAAATGTTTGGGTTAAGCCTAATTTTTTATAAATTTTCCAAGCCTAGTATGGCCTCCCGAAATGCATTTAATAAAATAAATTCCTTTGGCAAGGCTTGAAATATCTATGGATTCACCATTTTGAATATTGAATTGCAAAACACCCATACCTAATAAGTCATAAATAATTAAATCTCCCTTTACGAGGCCCTTTATGTGCAAATAATCATTGGTTGGATTAGGAAATACATAGAAGTTGCTAGTCGTGATTTTTTCCGTTTTTGAAGTATTCCTTACGGTTATGTTTATTTTCTTTTTATGGCCATTAATAGTATCTGGAAATAAACTGCTGCATCTAATATTTGTTCCATTGATGTTATCAAACATTTCCAAGAATACACTAAAAGTACCTGTTGAATGGTATAAATGAACAACACCTTGATTGTGTACATTCGTACTATTACTGCTATTATCTCCAAAATTCCAAATCCATGATGGATTATAAAGTGGGAACAAACTTGTGTTTTCAAATTTTGCCGTATCGCCAAGTTCTAATAGTGTATCGCTTAATACCTTAAACGCGGGCATGGGTCCTGATATAAAGATTATACTATTTGCACTGTCAACATTGCCATATTTTGTTATTATTTTTAAGGTAATCGTAAAATAACCTTTGGCGGTATAAGTATGAATCGGTGATTGAGATTGGCTGGTATTGCCATCTCCAAAATCCCATTTCCATTGGGTAAGGGTATCGCATGAATCGGAAGCGCTATGACATGGATTTATAATTTTTGAAGTATCTGTAAATTTAATCCTATTTTCACAAGAAAATTGGCTAACATTAAATAACTCAAACCCTGCAACTGCTATAGGTTTCCACGATTGGGCGCTGCTATTTAGAAGACCACAAAGCGTTAAAAAAAGAATCATTAAACCATGCCTTTTATTCATAATCTTGGTCAAATGTACATTAGGCAATTCCATACTCCAACTAATCAATTTTTTTCCTTTACTAATTTCTAGTGTTTCAAATGGCAAAATTTTCAAATGGCACCAATAATTTCAAAAAATAATCGTTTTTTTGAAGGAAGAAAATTAATGGGAAATTTCAATACCGCATCGCCAAAAATATCGAAACGCGACCCTTCATCATGGCCACCTGTGGTTAGTATTTCGATTATTCTTTTTTTATTGGGCTTATCGGGTTTTATGTTTATTGCCGGCCAAAAACTTGTAAATAGCCTAAAAGAAAAAGTTTACGTCAATATTTACTTTTCGCAAAATACCGATGAAAAAATTATCCTAAAAACCTTAGCCAACCTAAAAACAAAAGCCTTTACAAAAGACGCTTACTATTTAAGTGGCGAAGAAGCTGCTTTTGCTTATAAGGAGGAGTTGGAACAGGACTTTGTTGATATTTTAGGGTTTAACCCCTTGCCGGCAAGCATCGAATTATCGGTAAAAGCAAACTTTAGCGACCGTATCAGTTTGCGCAATATCGAGCGAGAATTGTATCAATACGAGGGCGTATCGGAAGTGCTTACACAAACAAATTTGATTGAAGAAATTAATAAAAATAAAAAACTTGCCGCCGGCACCTTGGCTTGTATAGGCTTATTATTCATACTGATTGCTTTCTTTTTAATTAACAGCACCATTCGCTTAAGCATTTACAGCAAACGGTTTTTAATACGCAGCATGCAATTGGTAGGAGCAACTGAAAATTTCATTATTAAACCTTTTCTCAAAAAAGCAGTCTTTCAGGCCTTTAGCGGATTTATTATTTCATCCATACTTTTGAGTATTACCATTTATATTATTGGCAATTGGGCTAATGACTTGCTTTTTTCGGGGCAAATGAATTGGATAGATTCTAAAAATATTATGGATGAAGTATTGATTTATTCTTTTTTATTTGCAGGACTGTTTACCATAGGGTTACTCATAGCAACCATTTGTACCTATTGGAGCACCAAACGCTATTTATATTCCAACATCGAAGATCTTTATTAACAAAAAATTATGTCCAAAATAAATTTAGAAAAAAGCAAATTAGCCTCCAAAGAAACCCCTTCGAGTAAAATTGATTTTGTTTTTTCGAAACAAAATTACATCCTCACCGCTTGCGCCTTTGCCATAGTTGTTATCGGATTTTTATTAATGTGGGGTGGCAAAGAAGATATTTACAGCTTTCGAAGAATTACCTTGGCGCCAATAGTGGTTATAGGAGGCTTTTTATTTGGAGTTTTTGCAATAATGCATAATCCAAAAAAATAAAATGGGGCTCTTTGAGGCCATCCTTTTGGCCATTATTGAAGGCCTAACCGAATACATTCCGGTTAGCAGTACTGGCCACATGATTATTGCCTCCTCTTTTATGGGCATCCAATCTGATGCTTTTGTAAAACTCTTTACCGTTTGCATTCAATTAGGTGCAATAATGGCGGTGGTAGCATTATATTTTAAACGATTTTTTCAATCCTTCGAATTTTATTATAAACTGTTTGTGGCTTTTATACCGGCTGTAATTTTAGGTTTGTTGTTCAAAAATCAAATTGATAGCCTCCTCGAAAATGTAATTGTGGTTGCGATTGCTTTAATCATTGGCGGAATTTTTTTAATCTTCATTGATCGTTTTTTTGATAATGAAACTAAAAACAGACAAGAAAATACTAGCTATAAAAATGCCTTGGTCATTGGTTTATTTCAAACCATAAGTATGATTCCGGGTGTTTCGCGCTCTGCAGCTACTATCATTGGAGGATTGAGCCAAGGATTGACACGAAAAGCCGCCGCCGAATTTTCATTCTTTTTGGCGGTCCCAACTATGTTTGCCGCTACCGTAAAATCGCTCTACGATTTTTTTGACGAAGGCGGAACGGTAAGCACCGAACAATGGAAATTATTTGCTATTGGCAATGGGGTAGCTTTTGTTGTTTCCTTACTTGCCATTCGTTTTATGATCGCTATTTTGACCAAATACGGTTTTAAATATTTTGGGTATTATCGTGTTGTAGCGGGTACTTTTATTCTTATTCTTTATTTTTCAGGGGTAAGCTTATCTATTATTGATTAAGGTTGGGCATGGCAAGGCTCATTGTATTACTCTCCATACTTTTTTTTTCATCCAATGCTATAAGCCAAGCTACAAATCAAGATTCAACAAAAACAGGACCCTATTATTTTAAAAACCAGGACCACTTAAGCGTTTCTGGGTATTTCAAAAATTCGAAACGACATAAAATCTGGAATTGGTATAACCCCGACGGCACCTTAAAGAAACAAATGAAATACAAGAACGGGCAAGCTCTTTGGATACTTTATTTCGAAAAAAATAAACCTTGGTTAAAAATAAACAGAAAAGGAAAACGCAAAATAATACGCGCCTGCGAGTGTCGTGAAGGAGCTTAGAAACTATTTATGTGGGCATTAATAGCCTGTAAATTTTTATAAGGGAATATTACCGTGTTTTTTCTTTGGCAAATTGGCCACCTTATTTTCAAGCATTTTAAACGCTTTGATTAGCTTAATACGGGTTTCTTCTGGCAAAATCACCTCATCGATAAATCCTCTTTCGGCCGCCCTGTAAGGGTTGGCAAATATTCCGGCATATTCGGCTTCCTTTTGTATGAGCGCTGCCGCTGGGTCGTCGGCTTCGCTTATCTCTTTTTTAAATATAATTTCGGCGGCGCCTTTGGCTCCCATTACCGCTATTTCGGCCGTTGGCCAAGCAAAATTCATATCGGCCCCTATGTGTTTGCTATTCATAACATCATAAGCCCCACCATAAGCTTTTCGTGTAATGACGGTTACCCTAGGTACGGTTGCTTCGCAAAATGCATAGAGTAATTTGGCCCCATTGGTTATAATAGCATTCCACTCCTGATCGGTGCCAGGCAAAAATCCAGGTACATCTTCCAAAACTAAGAGCGGTATATTAAAGGCATCGCAAAACCGAACGAATCTCGCGGCTTTCTGACTGCTTTTTACATCCAAAACCCCTGCCAAAAATGCCGGTTGGTTGGCCACAATTCCTATGCTTCGGCCCGCCAATCGAGCAAATCCTACCACTATATTTTCGGCAAAATCTTTATGGATTTCAAAAAAACTACCCTCATCTATCACACCATCAATCACCTCGCGAATATCGTAGGGTTGATTGGCGTTTTCGGGAACCACGGTCGCCAATTGCTCCCTTAGTTCGTTTCGAGTTAATATATAATTTTCAGATGGAGGACGCTCTTCACAATTTTGGGGCAAATAACTAATCAGTCTTCTCAATTTTTTCATGGCGTCCAACTCATTGCCTGCACTTAAATGCGAAACGCCCGATTTGCTACCATGTACCGAAGCTCCT
>CAMDXE010000150.1 GCA_945878925.1 Chitinophaga pinensis | reverse complement strand
ATTTGCGCTACTTGATTTTGCCCGTATTTGTCAATCACATAATCAATCACTTTTTGGCGCCCGGCATCATCAAAATCGGTGTCAATATCGGGCATGCTTCCGCGTTCAGGATTTAGGAAACGCTCAAACAGCAATTGGTATTTTACGGGATCGATATTGGTTATGCCTACACAATAGGCCACAGCCGATCCGGCGGCAGAACCCCTTCCCGGCCCAACGGCTACATTCATTTTGATGGCTGCTTCGCAAAAATCGGAAACAATTAAAAAGTAACCAGCAAAACCCATTTTTTTGATTACCGATAATTCGAAATTTAAGCGCTCTTCTACTTCGGCGCTAATTTCACCATAACGTTTTTTGGCACCAGCAAACGTTAGATGGCTCAAAAAATCATCGGCATTGGTAAAAGGACTGGGAATAGGAAAAGCAGGCAACATTACCTGTTTTTTTAAATCCAACTTATCAATCTTATCTACGATTTCAATTGTGTTTTCGACCGCTTGAGGAATATCGATAAATAAATTCGACATTTCATCTTTGGTTTTAAAGTAAAATTCGTCGTTTGGAAACCCGAAACGCATGCCTTTAAAATCGCCTTTGGGAGTGCTTTGCACATCGCCTGTATTGATACACAATAAAATGTCATGGGCATTGGCATTTTCCTTATCCAAATAATGCGAATCGTTGGAAACGATCATTTTTACATTGTATTTTTTGGAAAAGCGAATAAGCACCTCATTTACCTTGTCTTGTTCCGGCATATTGTGGCGTTGCAATTCGATGTAATAATCGTCGCCAAATAAATCAAGCCACCATTTGAATTTTTCCTCAGCTATTTGTTCGCTTTCTTTTAAAATAGCCTGAGGAATTTCGGCCCCTATACAACAAGTGGTGGCAATAAGGCCTTCGTGATATTTAAGTATGAGTTCTTTATCAATTCGAGGGTATTTGCCATACAATCCCTCGATATACCCTAATGAACATAATTTGGTTAAATTTTTGTAGCCTTCGGCACTTTTTGCCAAAAGCAATTGATGATGCCTTACATCGCCACTCTCGCGTGAAAACTTATTTTTATGCCGGTCTTCCACCACATAAAATTCGCAACCCACAATGGGCTTGATTCCTTTTTTGTTGCACTCGGCAACAAACTTAAACGCCCCAAACATATTGCCATGATCGGTAATGGCAATGGCTTTCATTTCATTTTCCACTGCCTTTTTAACCATGCCCTCTATGCTGGTTGCACCGTCGAGTAGGCTAAATTGGGTATGGCAATGTAAATGACAAAAATCGGGCATTTTTTAACTTTAGGTATAAACAACAAAGTTAATTTACCGTCATCGATTTTTTGTTGGGGGTGGATAAGATGGGGAAGGAATTATGCCCAAACCTTTTAATTCCTTTTTGGAGCTATTTTCTTATTTATATCTTTTAATATTTTTATACTCTCAGCCACCGGCAAATTTTCAGGCATAGTTCCACCAATCTCTTCTATTGTTTTTCTAACTTTCTTCCCTACTTCAAAATGGGTTTGGTTGGCTTTCTGCTTTCCTTTAATATTTTCTCGTATTAATTTTTCTTCAGTTTGTGTTGCCCGGAAAAGATTGGCGGCCAATTCAGTACTGCCCATATGATCCAAAATATGTTCACTTTTCTTTAAGCCTTTCCTATTGTGAATTCCTTTGGCATCCAAACCTCCATAAAGCCCCTTGTAACCATGATTTTGAAAAATAGCATAATCAATAGGTTCAATTACGCCGGCATCTTTAGCTGCCTTGGCTAAATGCAAATTATGTTCCGACATTTCTCTTCTAAGGAATACCCTTTTTTCATCTTCTGTTCTTAATTCCTGATAGGCTTCCATTTGCTGTATTTCCTGCAAACGGGTTTGCACAGCAAAATAAGTTTGGCCTAAAGCTACTATTTCCTTAGATGGATCAGCATTTTGAACAATTAAGTAACAGGCATACCTTGAAAGCTTTACGTCTTCAATTTCCCTTTCGGCACCCGATCCAATTGATACCATATCGAGGATATCCTCGATATGGTCTAAAACCGCATAGCCACTGAGTTTGCATGCTTCTTTAGCCTTGTCAATTACGGGCCGGAAGTGCCTGAATTCAGAATATTCTAATACTTTGCTTAATTCTCTAGCGCTCCAGTATTCATTTTTGTTTTTGTCTATCCTTTTTATTTGTTCAAAAACAGTTTTGGTGGGGTTTGTTAATTTATTTTCCATTTTGAAATTGCGGGTTTATTCAATCATATCTATAACACAAAGTTAATTTACAAACAGGGATTTTTTATTAGAGTTGATATTTTTGGGAAGGAAAAATATTTAATGTAAAACCTCCAAGGTTTTAAAAACCTCGAAGGTTTATTGAAAATTAATTTTTAAGTTTGAATCTATTATGGAACATCTAAAATACCCCATTGGCAAATACCAGGAAAATACAGCCTTTACTCAACACCAAATAAGAGATGCCATTGAGGAGCTAATGATTTTTCCGGAAACCTTAAAAAAAACAGTTTGTAATCTTTCAGATAATGAACTGGCCAAAACCTACCGCGAAGGAAGCTGGACCATAAAACAATTGGTGCATCATATTGGCGAAAGCCATACCAATGCCTATATACGTATTAAATTGGCCTTAACCGAGGAAAATCCGACCATTAAACCTTATGATGAAAATTTATGGGTAAACACCAAAGAAAATGAAATATTGCCTATTTCGGTCTCGCTACAACTCATCGAAGCCATTCATCTTAGATTGGCAACGCTTTTACAAACCTTAACTGAAAAAGAATTAGCACGAACCTTTTTTCATCCTCAAAGCAAGCAAACCTGGAGGATTAGTGATATCATTTCGATGTATAGTTGGCACGGAAAACATCATTTGGCACATATACGCTTGGCGTTGGACAAAAAGTAAATTTAGCTGCTTTTGTCATTCCGAGCGTAGGGAGGAATCTATGGATAGCATAGCCATTAATAATAGATGCTTCACTCCGTTCAGCATGACAACAACGTGAGGGGGCAATGCAGTTGCTATTTGTCATACCAATCGCAACAGCTTGCCCCGATTTTTTATTGGAGAGAAATCACATTCCGTGTGTATGTTTTTGTGTTCAAGGAAAAAAAAACGCCTTTTTGAGTCAAAATAAACAAAATTAACACATAGAAAAATCTTCAAATCCACCTTGTTTTAGTTCAAAATTTAGATTTCTTCCAAAATTTTCTTAAAAATACATGAATTTGGTGAAATAAAATACGATTGTGCATTTTTTAGAATTAGATGGTAGATTCTTAATAATCAACAAATTGATGATTATTGAAATTTCTGCAACATCGGTAACAATCAGTTTGAAATCAATTTGAAACCGATATGTTGCATTTTATCAAATTTTTTTGTATTGTTTTGATAGAGTAATGCAACAATTAATCATAAAACAAAATGAAAACCAAAAATCTATTACTCGTATTCCTCTATTTGTCCATGAATGTCACTGCTCAATTGCTTGGGTTTATGCCCACCTCTGTGCTTCATATAGGATACCATCAACATGAAAACTATATTAATATTCAAAATGCTTAACCTTTCTATTAAGCTTTTCTGAAAATAATTCATTTTCATACAAAGTTTTTTGATGGGATCCTTAACCTATGGGAATGCCGATGCCCATTATTTGTAGGCACTTTTTAAGAATTTATCTTTTAAATCAAATGAAAAAATTAACATGCTTAACAATTCTAACATTAGTATTAATGCTAACTTTAAACGTAGGTTGCAAACAATCAGAGCCACCTCAAAATTCAAAGGAATCTCAAAAGAAAAAAATTGATCCTCCAATTGATCAAATTGCCTATTTAAACATGTCAAGTATGAATCAGTATCTCAATGGGCTACTTTGTAATTTAGAAGACCTTAATCCAATAAATTCTCAATTTGCCATTTATAATCATTTATACGATTCAACTTCAGTGTTTTCTTTTTCAAGTTTAGAGGAAATGGAAGATTGGTTAGAAGGTAAATCTTTCGAAGCACAAGTTTTAAGAGCGAATCATTTGTGTGATTCAATGTCATTAGTTGTAAATGAGAATGATACTTTACCACATGATTGGGATCTGCATTTTTTTAGGGAAAAACCAAAAGCAAGCAACACAAAATTATTTAAAGCTACGACTGGGGGCTTTAAATTTTGGGACGGTGCACCAGCTACCGCACCACCTACAACATTTCCGCCGCCTGGAACAGGAGCACATAGTTATTTTTACGGAATAGTTGCTAATTTTGGCTCTTGGAATAATAGAGCGACCACTTTCCATATTTATGGTACAAAATATCAGACTTTTTGTAGCCAGAAAAAATTCATGGGTAGAAGATTTTTTAATATAGTGCTAGGTGCTTATGGGCATAGTTTGCTTGGGACAACTTGGGATAATAATATAATGTCAGCTTTTTAAAATGAAATTAAACAGGGGTGTTAGCACCCCTGTTTATTATAAATTATGAAAAAAACAATAAGCCTACTTCTGACTTTCAGTCTTTTATGTATGATAAAAGCTAACGGCGATTCAACCTCTTTAACAAATCGTTATATTTTTAACAAATCACAATTGATAGGCCTTCATTACTACGGTTGGCAATCAATAGCTTTTGGGGGAGGTGAAAAAACCGAATACTTCACTGGGGGATTTGGGGCACTTTTAACCTATGAAAGATTTTTAAGAGATCGTTTTTCTGTATGCATTGGAATATCCCATTTAACTAGTTTTCTGAAAAGTTCAGATTTTAAAATGAATTTAACAACGGTGCCTGTATATTTTAAATACTATCCCAAATTTTTTAAAAATTTAGGAAATTTTGATTTAACATTAGTAAATGGATACCAAAAATATACCTTTGATATTGATTCATTTAATTTTGAAAACTTTCAAACTAATATAAATTTTGGAGTAAGTTTATTATTAATACCAAAAAAACTTTTTAAAAAGCGGAATAATCACTGGATTGGTGATTTAAATTTTGGTATTCCAGTTTATAATTTAACCCGTTATCCGGCTTTACCATCCGGATATTTTGGTATAAAATATCTTATCGGTAATTAGAAGCAAGGTTGGCAACGACTGATCTTGTCGCACAAACTTGACCTCGTTCGCAACGAGGATTTTTGAGATAAGCGTTTGCAACGCTAAAAAGAATAGTTTTCTAACAGACACAAGCGGTAGCGCTGCATAGTTGTAACTATAAGGGGAGATGCTTCGCTTCGCTCAGCAAGACAAACGCAGAAAAGTCATTCGATCGTTGTTTGTCAGTCCGAGCGCAGGGAGGAATCTATGGATAGCATAGCCATTGATAATGATCTTCACTTCGTTCAGCATGACATAAGCAGAAGCCCCTACCACCCCAACACCTTGGCAAAAACCAAGGGTG
>CAMDXE010000149.1 GCA_945878925.1 Chitinophaga pinensis | reverse complement strand
AAGATAAGCTTCCCATTATCGAAAGGGTTTCGCCCAATGTAATAGCCGGTGTGAGAATGGGCGGTATGGGCGTGGCTTTGTCGGGTATTACGGCTGAAAATATTGCAGAAATGATTTGATTATAGTTTACAAATTTTTCTTTATTACCTCTTCAAGAACTTCATCTACGCCTTTGCCATAACCAACTTGCGTAAAGATTATATTACCTTTTCTATCAATTAAATACATAGTAGGATAGCCAGAAACTCGATAATTTTTTGCAGCATCCTTTCCTTCTAATAAGATGGTATAGGTCACGCCCCTTTTAGCCAGAAATGCAGCTAAACCATCTTCTTTTTTATCGTAAGGATCTATTCCAATAATTTTTAAACCCTTGTCTTTATATTTTAAATGAAGTGCTTGCAAACCAGGCAATGCTTGCATGCAGGGGTAACAAGATTTGTAAAAGAAATCAATCAATACAAGTTGACCTTTAAAATCTTCCAAATTCACTTTTTCATCCGTCAGGGATGGCAATTCCCATCTAGGTGCAATGGTATCCTTTGGTAAAAGTTTAGGACTTTCATAAGGTACAAAATCTTTCAATTTATAATAAGATGGGATTGAACTTAATTTCAGAAGGGAGTCATCTGATAGATTATTTATTTCATATTTATCGAGAACAATTTTCTCATATTGATACATCGTGTCATTATTCATTACCATATCAAAGGCTATCGAATACTGAATTGGCAGAAAATTATCCTTTTCGATCCAATATTCATATTCTATTCTCAAGGTTTTCATTGCCTCAGCACTATCATTATTTGGAAATTCATTTAATCGAATACGATAGCAATAAGCCCCATTTATATTTTCTTCACCTACATACCTAACCTTATTTTTTCCATCAATAAAGTCTGAATCATGATATATTAAAAAACTTTTATTATTCGTTAAAAGTTCATAGAATTTGTAATTGTGTTTGTAAGCTTTAATTTTGGAAACCCACATTATATTTGACATAAGCGTAGCAGAACTGTCTTTCGATGAAAAAGTTACAAATTCATCTCCTGTATACATTACATCTCCAATATATTTACCATCTGAAAATTGTTGATAATGAAAAGCTGCAGAGTAAAGTGAATCATTTTCCAATTTTTTGAAATGGCATTTATAAGAATTAGAGGAGGTATCATTGCCGCTCATAAATTTATTTCTACATGTCATCTCGTAATACCCGTTCTGAACCGAATGACATTTTACAAGCATTTTACGAAGAATTTCTTTGGCATCTTGCGCCTCTGTGCCTAATGAAATGAATAAAAGGCTGATTATAAATAAGTTCTTTTTCATATTAGATTTTAAGCATTTAAATTTACAACAGATTTTATAATTTTTATAAAGTTTTCAAATCTTAAAAAAATCAAATTTGCACTTCTCATGGAAGCAACATTTTATATATCCAATAAAGAACTATCTGATAGCTATTAAAAAAAAATCAAACAACTGTTTGAAGGGGAGCACCTTGAATTAACCATTAAGGATCAAGATAAAACAGAATATTTATTATCAACTGAGGCAAATAAAAACCATCTTCTCGAATCTCAAAAAGAGACTGAAAATGGTAATTTTATTGAGGTTGATGAATCAAACTAAAGGAGATAATGTCAAATTTTAAAAAGTTGTCGAATCTATTTCCTTTTCATCACCCTCTTCACCGCATCCACAATATTTACCGTATCTAAGCCATATTTCACCAAAAGTTGATCGGGGGTTCCGCTTTCTCCAAAACTATCATTAACCGCAACCATTTCCACAGGTCTTGGATTATTAAGCGCTAAGAGCTGGCAAATGCTGTCGCCCAAGCCTCCATTCATTTGATGTTCTTCGGCTGTTACGGCACAACCTGTTTTGGCAACAGAAGCTAATACGGCATCCTTATCCAAAGGTTTAATGGTGTGAATATTTATAATATCGGCCTCAATACCCATTTCAGCCAAAATTTCGCCGGCTTTTATGGCTTTCCAAACCAAATGACCGGTACAAAAAATCGATACCGCATTTCCTTGATTGATATGCCATGCTTTACCAATTTCAAATTTTTGATCAGGGGCTGTAAATACAGGCCATTTGGGCCTACCAAAACGCAAATATACGGGTCCAACATAGTCGGCTATTGCAATGGTAGCCGCCTTGGTTTGGTTATAATCGCAGGGATTTATCACCACCATTCCTGGCAACATTTTCATTAATCCAATATCTTCTAATATTTGATGCGTAGCCCCGTCTTCGCCTAAAGTTACGCCTGCGTGCGAAGCACAAATTTTTACATTTTTTCCGGAGTAGGCCACCGATTGACGTATTTGATCATAAACGCGTCCTGTACTAAAATTGGCGAATGTACCTGTAAATGGAATTTTTCCTCCAGTAGCCAAACCTGCCGCCAATCCTATCATATTGGCTTCGGCAATGCCGGTTTGAATGAAACGTTCGGGAAATTCTTTCTTGAAAGCATCCATTTTAAGCGAGCCTGTTAAATCGGCACAAAGCCCAACCACATTAGGGTTGCTGCGGCCCAATTCCAAAAGTCCTGCACCAAACCCCGAACGGGTATCTTTTTGATCAAGTATTTCTATTTTAACCATATTTTAATAATCCTAAAGTACATTTAAGGGGGTTACCTGCCCCGATTTTATTTCAAAGTCAATTCGTTTGGTCGAAATTATTCGTTTATCGATTCCCGCTCTGCATATAAATTTGTAATGCCCTGGCTGCAACACTTGTATTTGCGATCCAGAGGCATTTCCCATATTTATAACCCAATCCAAGTTATTGGTTTTGGCATTGAATTTATAAATCGCACCAATAACGCCTAGGCGGGAGTAAAAATTCAATTTGCCTGGCTGCTCAATTTCTACCAGCATCACCGAACTTTGGTTTATACTCACATTGGGTTCAAAAATTCGTGGCGTGCTTAATATTTCAACGTCATATTTGCCAATTATATACTTTTCGGTAGTGTTAAAATCTTGAACATTAACCATTTCGTGGGTTCCGGCTTTTTTAACAATGCATTGCAATCGGTTGTAATTTGTAACCCCATTAACTCTAAGCTTTAAACTTCCTTGAGGGGCATCGATGGCAATAATATTATGCCGGCCGGCAATTATTTCGACGTCTTCCTTTTTAATCGGAGGGAGGGTATGCACCACTATATCGTATCGGTTAACAGGATCGAGATTGATGGTATCGGGTACACCTCTATCGCTGAGGGTATGCACAAAATTATCGGTCATTCGTTTCGAATGATGATCGTAAAAGGTCATGTTAACATCGGTTTCTAAAGCTCGGCTGTTTTGATCGAGCAAATTCACCTGTAGTGTTGTATTATTAATGGCTTGCGAAATGACGACTCTCAAAACATCGTCGAACCCCTGCTCGGTAGTGGCATCAAAAAACCTTCCTACGCATTCGAATTTTGCGCCAAAATCCTTATTCAGTCCAACTCCAATTATAAAAGGCCTTAAAATTACGCCTCGCCTTTGCAATGCTTCCGACACCGCACATGGATCGCCATTGCATTCTTCTAAGCCATCCGTAATCAAGATAATTACATTGCGGCACCTTGGATCTGGTGGAAAATCGAATGCTGCTTCTTGCAATGAATAGGCAATTAAGGTGGTGCCAAGTGGCTTAATACTCCTTAACTTATCCTTTATGGCATCGTGGTTTGTTTTACTAAACGGAATTTCGAGCTTGGTATCACGGCAATTTTGCTTGTCTTTGGTTGAGTTGTGACCATAAACCCTCAGCGCAATTTCCAGATTTGATGTAAAACGCAAGCTATCTACCATTTTCGAAAGCAAACGTTTGGCTACGTTCATTCGAATGTCCGTTCCCATTTCGGCATACATGCTGCCACTGGCATCTAAAAGAAATAAAATTCGAGTTTTATTGGGTTGCTGGGCTAGGCTAGGCTGCACATTAAATACCAAACTAAAAAACATGATTACGCCCATCAATATTGGGCGAATTATTTTATTGTTTTTTAGTGTCTTATTCATTTTTAAGTACCAAGCCTCTAAGAGTAGTTGCCTTTTTAAAAGGGATTTATAATCAATAGTTTATATTAGTAATCGCCTATGGCTTCGGGCAATTGGGCTAAAGCATTTGCCAACTGTTCGTCGTTTGGAGCTATACCATGCCATTCATGACTTCCCATCATAAAATCAACCCCATAACCCATCTCGGTTTTCATTTTCACCACCACTGGTTTTCCATTACCCAACATAGATTTGGCTTGCATGAGGGTGCTTAAAACATCGGCCATATTATTTCCATCCATGTCTAAGGTTTGCCACCCAAAGGCTTCAAATTTATTTTTCATCTCGGTAAATCCCATAATATTTTTGGTGCTTCCGTCAATTTGTTGCCCATTAAAATCTACAAAGGCTATTAAATTGTCAACCTTATTGTGTGCCGCAAACATTATGGCTTCCCAATTTTGCCCCTCTTGTAATTCGCCATCGCCCATCAAACAAAACACCGTTTTTGGGTCCTGGTTCATGCGCTTGCTTAATGCCAATCCTGTGGCTACCGAAAGTCCTTGGCCCAAAGATCCTGATGCAATTCTAACGCCTTCCAAATGCTCGTGTGTAGCAGGATGCCCTTGCAATCTTGAATTTAGTTTGCGAAAGGTGCTCAGCTCCGCAACATCAAAAATACCTGCGCGAGCCATAGTGCTGTATAAAACCGGCGAAATATGCCCGTTCGACAAAATAAAAATATCTTCATCCTCCCCCTTCATATTAAATGGTTTGGCTTTATAATCCATCACATCAAAATAAAGGGCCACCAATAAATCTGTACATCCTAATGATCCGCCAGGATGGCCAGATTGCACGGCATGAACCATTCGAACAATATCGCGTCTAACTTGATTAGCAATATCTTTTAGTTGATTAACAGTGTACTTTGATGTCATAACTCATGCGAAATTCTGCATTTATCCTGTGTAATTTTTACGATGTGGAAACTTGGGGGAATACTATTTGGTTAATTTGGCTAAACGTCTTCTTTTTTTTATTGGTTTTGCTTCGCCAATTTATATTTTATGATTAATGATAATACCAACTTCTCAATTTATTTAGCTACTAAGGTTATCAGTGGAATCAGCATTTCTTCAATTGAAATACCTCCGTGCTGAAATGTATTGTCGTAATAATTCGAATAGTGGTTTTGGTTATTTGGGTAAACGAAGTACCCATTTTCGCGCGCAAAAATAAAATTGCTGCTAAGGTGTTGTTTTGGCAGTAATCCGTCCTCGGGTTTTAAAATTTCGAATACCTCCTTTTTGTTATAACTTAAATTTCTACCAGTTTTATAGCGCAGATTCGACGTCGTTTTTTTATCCCCAATCACTTTGATGGCCTCGTTAACTCTTACCGAACCGTGATCGGTAGAAATAACAATTTTACCTCCTTT
>CAMDXE010000148.1 GCA_945878925.1 Chitinophaga pinensis | reverse complement strand
AACTTAACAAGTATTAGTTATAATAGAAACAAAGAAGTTATATTGGCAGGTTATATATTAGATACTGTAAAGTTAAATAATCAGAAGTTCTTTACTAATGGTAATTTTGATATATTACTTATGAAAATCTACGATATAGAAATATACCGAGGATTTGTAAAAAGCGGCCCTTACTGTGCAGGGGATACCATAAAAATACCCTATACCAAAGACGGGGATTTTAATACCGGGAATGAGTTTATAGCCCAGCTAAGTGATGCCGATGGAAACTTTACAGGCAAAGAGCGAGAACTGGGCAGGATAAAAAGTACCACAGCCGGAACAATTAAAGGATTACTTCCCTTATTTGAAGTAGAAAGCAGCCCACATTATCGAATCAGAATTATTAGTACGAACCCTGTGGTACAAAGCTATTATAAATACGATACCCTGAGGTTGCTTATATACAGTAAAGACAAAGCCAATGCCGGCCCGCCAGAAACTATTTGTATAGGTGATAGCATTAGGCTAAAAACCTACGGTGGTACAAAATGGACTTGGAGCCCTAAATTTAATATGACTGACAGTACCCTTAAAAAACCCATAGTATGGCCTGCCCAAACCACCACCTACCGCATAATAATAGCCGACAGCAGCGGCTGCGGTAAGCCAGATACTGCTTATAAAATAATTAGAGTACGCAAACCCTTAAAAGCAAATATCACGTTTAAAGATACGGCGGTGTGTGATACCTCAGTGTTTAATATACCTGCATGGTTTGAAGGCGGGGATTCTATCGATTATAGTTGGCAATGGTTTAAGGTTTCAATATCCAAAAAAATATGGAAACCACTTATTATGGGTAAGCTAAAACTTAATGATACTTTAGCTCATATACCAAAAGTAACCACCTATACCAATGATACTTTGGCCATAGTGTTAAAAGATAAATGCACTAACAAAAACGATACAGCTTTTATGATACTGCGCTTATTAAAACCAAGCGTGATAATAAATAAATACACCGACACCTTGATGTGCAAAGGTAAAGTGGTAAACTATAAAGCTCAGATGTGGTTTGCCCAACCTTATCAATGGCAATGGCGAGACATGACCAGTAATAAAATTCTTTCAACCACTGAATCATTGAGCCTCACGGCTTCCAATACTATGAAAATTTTATTGGAGGTAAACAATGGTTGCACCTCCGATACCAATGCGTTTAATTTCAATGTGAACCCGCCATTGAAAGCCAACCTATTTACAGATAAAGGAAATTTGAACGATACAGTGCTGTGTTTTGGTCAATCTCTAAAGATACTTACAAAAGGGAATGGAGGAGCAGGTTCGGGATATGTTTATTCTTGGATTTTTGAAGGTAAGCAAGTATCATCATCCGACAGTTTCTTGCTTAAAACGAAGGATTATTTTACAAATAAAAACTCAACCTTTTCATTAGCCTTAACCTTAAATGACAATTGCACTATTGTAGCCGATACTATTACTAAAATCATATCAGTTAATGAGATACCAATAGCTAATTTTAGTTATGGAATAGCCTGTACCCAATCCAATACAGGGTTTATATTCACTGGATCTAAACCTAAATTTCCTATAACAACCGATTTTAAATGGAATTTTAATAACGAAGCCATATCATCCATTGAAAACCCATCCCATAAATTTGCAGCAGCAGGAACCTCAACCTTAACCTTAACCTTAGTATCAAGCAACGGATGCACCGATACGCTTAGAAAGCAAATTGTTATTCAACCCAAATCTAAAGCCGCCTTTAAAGCCGACAATGTTTGTGATGGCGATAGTGTAATTTTCGAGAATACTTCGCAAAATGCCACCGGATATACCTGGAGGTTTGGAGACGGAGCAATTAGCAATATGCAATATGTAAAACACAAATACCAAATTGCAACTTCCACAACGTTTAATGTTAGTTTGCTGGCCTTGGTATTTAATGGATGTGCTGATTCGATCATAAATCCAGTAACGGTTTATGAAAACCCAAGCTCTGATTTTACCTATATCCAAACCGGCAACACTTTTGATTTAAACGCTAAAAAAGTAGGATTAACAACCTATACATGGATATTTGGAACCACCGACAGCATTACAAAAACGATTGCAACCCACACGCATATTGCATCATCAAAAGACCAAAGTAAAATTTGTTTGGCTGTAACCGATCTGCAAGGTTGCACAAGCAAAACATGCAAAACAGCTACAATCGAAGTTTCAAAAACGGAGAAGTCATCCGAATTCAAAATTTATCCTAATCCAAACGCCGGAAGTTTTACCATAGAAATTGTAAATCTGGAAGAGGGGGCTTTAATCGAAGTTTTTGATTTGGTAGGTAAAAAAATAAAAGAGGCAGAAATGCTGAAAAATATAATCCGTGTGTATTTAGATGTAGAATCCGGAATTTATATGATGAGGGTGAAGAGTGGAAATAAGGTTTGGAATGAAAAGGTAAGTATTATCACCTTTTAAAAATTAAAAGCTAGGGCTAATAAATTAACCGACTACGCTTTATATTTAATCAAAGCGTTCCATCTCTCTTTTTATATCTTTCGATTTCAATGCTTCGCGCTTATCAAAACTTTTTTTGCCTTTGGCCAGCGCAATCTGAATTTTTGCAAATCCGCTTTCCGAAAAAAATAATTCAACAGGAATTAAGGTATAGCCTTTATCCTTAAGTTTATCGGTGATTTTTTTGATTTCCTGCTTGCTTAATAAAAGCGTCCTATCGTTGAGCGGATTGTGTTGAAAATGTCCAGCATTCAAAAATTCTGAAATATGCATATTTTTAATAATAACTCTACCCTCGTCAACTATGCAATAGGCATCGCTAATATTGGCATGCCCAAGGCGTATGGATTTAACCTCGGTTCCCTTAAGAATTATCCCTGCTATAAATTTAGATTCAAGATGATACTCAAAGCCAGCTTTTTTGTTTCGTATGCAAACCGTTTTGGGTTTAATTTCCTTTGCCACTATGACTTTTAAATATTTGGTTAATTTTTTCCCTATTCAATACTTTTTGTTCCGTGCGCCCTTTGGCCACTATTCGCTGCCCTACTTTGGCACAAAAACTACAGCTAATTGTATTTTCAATTTGCGTTTCAAACTTTCCAACATAGCTTACCGTTTGGCCCACCAATGCTGGACTAAGGTGTTCGATTTCTAAAAATATGCCTATGCCCTCTTCATGCTCCTCTTTCATATCAATCACAAACAACCTACACACCCATTCGGCGTTGCGAGCAAGTGCAAATGTTGATAGAACAGAGTGAACTTCAACGTTTTCGAAAATTGCACAATCGGCAGTTGATACCACTTGTTGGTACTCTTTAAATTCGCCCTTTGTAAATAGAGTTTTCATTCACTATTTTTTTTTCAAAGTTAACCCAGATTTTTTTAGATACGACTTGAATTTATGGGATCAAAAAACTTTAAAAATAAATTTTTATTAACGAACTATAATCTATAGGGTGATTTAATTACTTTTGCCCATAGTGAAATTTCCTTAAAAGGATTAAAAATAATTTTAAGGTATTAAAAAATCTAACGCCTAATATTTATAAAAAAATCATAAAAAAGACTATGAAATTTATTGCCAATACCACCTCCTTAGTTGAACATTTACAGAAAATAAGTGGAACTTTGGTTAGTAAGCCCACCTTGCCAATTATCGAAAATTTCCTGTTTAATATTGATAAAAACAGCCTGAGTATAACGAGCACCGATTTGGAAACTAGCATGACTACAAACATGTCGATAGAGTCGGATAGTAAAATTTCGGTAGCAGTACCTTCGCGATTAACCATCGAAACGCTTAAATCGCTGCCAAACCAACCCGTTACATTTACGATTGACGAAAAAACATTTCAAGTTCAAATTCAATCCGAATTTGGCAACTATAAATTAGCAGGTCAGCCAGGAAAAGACTTTCCAAAATTGCCCGATACCGAGTCGGAGTCGTCGTTTACCATCCCATCCGAAACCTTACAAAATTGTATTGCTAAAACTATTTTTGCTACTGGAAACGATGAACTTCGCCTCAATTTAACCGGCGTATTTGTTGAATTGGAAGAAAACAACATCACATTTGTAGCCACCGATGCCAACCGCTTGGTGAAAGTTGCTCGAAATGATGTTAAGCCTGGAGTGAAGCACAATTTTATTTTACCAAAAAAAGCGCTTAACCTTTTAAAATCTAGTTTAGCTGGAGCCTCAGTACCTGTTCAAATTGATTATAACCGTTCAAATGCTTTTTTTGCCTTTGGCGACACGAAGTTGGTGTGTAGGTTTATTGATGAAAAATACCCCGATTACAATGCCGTTATTCCTCAGGAAAACCCGAATGTACTGATCATAAATCGCGAAGATTTGCACAATTGTGTTAAACGCATCTCGATATATTCAAACAAATCGACCCATCAAATTCGTTTGAAACTTGCCGGAAGCGAAATGAGTATTTCGGCTGAAGATTTTGATTTGAGCAACGAAGCCATCGAAAAAATAGCCTGTGATTATACCGGCGAAGATATTGAAATTGGGTTTAATTCTAAATTATTATTGGAATTGCTTGGTAGCTTAGATATTGATACTCTGCGATTTGAAATGAGTACCCCCAACCGAGCTGGAATTATTTTGCCTAACGAAAAAGTTAAAGAAGAAACCATGCTCATGTTGATTATGCCCATGATGCTCAATAATTAAAATTTCAGAAAACTGGGATTTTACCTTTTATTTTAACTTTACTCCCCTTGCTTTTTTTTGGTAAATGCCGTAGGCCTTACTTCTATTTAAATTTTACTACAAAATTTGTGGAAGGGAATTCGCTTTAATCAAAAAATAAAGGCTTCAAAACAAAGAAATTATCAGCAATAGACTTCTTCAATTCTTACCTTTGCGGCCTTGTGATTCCAAAAGAAAAATTCATAGAAATTAAAGGGGCGCGTTTACATAACCTTCAAAATATTGATATAAACATTCCACGCAATAAATTAGTGGTGGTAACGGGGGTTTCGGGATCAGGCAAATCGTCCCTGGTTTTTGATACCCTTTTTGCCGAAGGGCAAAGGCGCTACGTTGAAAGCCTATCTTCCTACGCCCGACAGTTTTTGGGAAAACTCGAAAAGCCCGAGGTCGATTATATCAAAGGTCTCTCGCCATCCATTGCCATCGAACAAAAAGTAAATACGCGCAACCCTCGAAGTACGGTAGCCACAAGTACCGAAATTTATGAATACTTAAAACTATTATTTGCCCGAGCTGGTCAAACCATTAGCCCAATTAGTGGCAATGAAGTGAAATGTTTTGAGGTACAAGATGTTGTTAATTTTTTGGACTTACAAGCCGATAACGCGCAACTTTATATTTGTGTAAAATTGAATCACACAAAAAAGCCAAGTGAGCTATTATCCGTATTAATGCTCAATGGGTTCACACGATTGTGGCATAATGAGCAAATCCAAAAGATTGAGGATCTTAAA
>CAMDXE010000147.1 GCA_945878925.1 Chitinophaga pinensis | reverse complement strand
GAAAAAATATGGTAGTATCTCACTAAGTGTGTAAGTTAAAAAGTTATTTCCGAAAATTTTATGACCTTTTTGGATTAAGGTCAAAATTTTTCAGAACAACTTTTTAACTTACACACTTTAAGGGATAGTGTCGAAAATATTGAATAAATAATTCCAAAATGTCTCCCCCCAAATGGCGAAAGGTTTAGCGCAGAGGTCCTTCTTACAAGCTTACCCTATTCTCCCCTAACTCTGCAGCATTTCCAAATCTTCAAATCTTCAAATTCACCTACATCAATCCCACCTCTTTTATTTCCTGATCCAAGGTTTCCCTATCCACTGTAGTCAAGCGTTTCATATAACTCACCTCGATGCTAACAAAATCGTATTCCTCCACCACTTTTCCTCTTAGTTCATAGCAGCCGGGGCCGGTGTAGGGGTATTGTTTGGCACTAGGTGGAAAGTGAACCGTGTCAATCCAGTTTCCATCGGTATCAATAAAGGTTCCGAAATACATGCGATCGCCTTTGCTGGTCCGGGTGGGTTTTACGGTAATGAGGTAGCCGGTAATGGCTACATATTTTTTAATATTATTTCTTAAATCTTCCGATTTAAGCGTGGTTGGCAAGGGGTCTTTCAATAACTCAAAAGGCGAACACAAAGGAAAGCCGAACAATTCTATTTCATCAAAAGCCTCATCCATTTTAGAATCTACAAGGGTGGGAAGTTTCCATGTTTTTAGTTGGGTTTCAAATAATTCTTTGCCGGGGCGGGGTTCTTTTACAGGCTGCAACATGGCGTGTATTTCCCATAATAATTCCTTTTTATTGCGCCCGGTAAAAGCAAAAGTTTTGGCCCGTATCAATAAGCGCATTTGCTCAATGGATAAGGGAACCCGTTTTGCAAAATCATACATATCGCGGAACGGACCGTGGTGCTTTCGCTCTTCCAAAATTGTAATACTATTTTGATGCTGCAATTCGGCAATCATGCTTAGTCCAAGATAAATAGTATTCCCTTTAATTTCACACAGTATACCGCTGTGGTTGAGGCAGGGCGGTTTGATAGTAGCTCCGTGCATACGGGCTTCGTGAATGTACAATTCAGGACGGTAAAAACCCCCGCCATTATTGAGCGTGGCTACCATGTATTCCAAGGGGTAATGCGCTTTAAGAAACATGGCCTGATAACTCTCTACCGCATAACTGGCCGAATGGGCTTTGGAAAAAGCAAAATTGGCAAAGGTTTCGATCTGCAGCCAAATATCCGCCACTCGATTACTGTCATGTCCTTTTTGTTGGCAATTGCTAAAAAATTTATCTTTTACTGCACTAAATTCAACCCTATCCTTAAATTTCCACGACATGCCCCGCCTCAACACGTCAGCCTCAGCCAAGGTAAGACCTGCGAAATAGTGGGCCACTTTTAATACATCTTCCTGATACACCATTACCCCGTAGGTTTCTTCCAGTATAGTGTATAGTTGGGGCAATTGCTGCCTGGCTTTTTCGCGCAGATGCGGATGGCGATAACGTACAATGTATTCGCGCATCATACCGCTTTTGGCCACGCCCGGCCTAATAATAGAACTGGCTGCCACCAAACGCAAATAATCGTCGGCCTGTAATTTGGCCAATAACATGCGCATGGCCGGCGATTCCACATAAAAACACCCAATGGTATGGCCCTTGCGCAACAATTTTTGCACCTCTTCATCCTTTTTAAATCGGGCCACATCGTGAATATCTACTACCTTTCCTTGGTTTTGTTTAACAATATGGATACAATCTTTTATTTTACCCAAACCTCGTTGGCTTAAAATATCAAATTTATAAAGCCCAATATCTTCAGCTTCGAGCATGCTAAACTGGGTGGTCGGAAAACCCTTGGGGGGCATATGTGTAGCCGAATAATAGCTAATGGGTTGCTCCGAAATAATAATGCCGCTGGAATGAATGGTTAAATGGCTGGGAAAACCGTGAATGAGTTTGCTGTACTGCAAAATAAGTTTACCCATTTCGTCCATATCGGGGTAGCGTGCCGCTTGTTGTAAGCGATCAATTTCGCCGGGAGGCAAACCAAAAACTTTTCCCAGTTCGCGGATTACGGCATCGTTTTGAAAGGTATTATAAGCCCCCAGCAAAGCCGTTTGTTTATTTTTTCCAAACCTCTCAAAAATATAGCAGGTAATATCATCGCGGTCAGTCCACGAAAAATCCATATCAAAATCGGGGGCGTTTTGGCGGTGTATATTAATAAACCGTTCAAAATACAAATCCAACTCGATGGGATCTACATCCGTAATTCGCAAGATGTAGGCAATAATGCTGTTGGCGCCACTCCCCCGCCCCACGTAATAATAATTTTTGTGTTGGGCGTATTTTATTATATCCCAATTGATTAAAAAATAGGATGAGAAATTGAGTTGAGTAATAACGTCCAATTCCTTTTCAATGCGTTTCATCACTTCAGTCGATGGATTTGAATAGCGAGAATGCAGCCCTTCCATCACCTTGCTTCGCAAAAATTGCACATCATCGGCAATGCTTGTGGTATAAAATTTTAGATTTTTATTGGCCAATTTCCCATATTCAAAGTCCACAGAGCAATCGTTAAGCAATTGTTCGGTATTGGCAATAATGTTTGGATACCCCGCAAAGGCCTTCAAAAGTTCAGATTTATACGGCATTATTTCATCGCCTTTGGCTTGCTGCTCTTTTGGCAATTTGCTCAGCAAATTATTGGTATCAATGGCTCTTAATAAGCGATGGGCATTAAAGCGACTTTTGTTACTAAATGTTACGGTTTGCAATACCACCAGCCTGCTTGCCTGATATTTTGCCGACAAGAAGGATAGAGTACTAAGGTCGCTAATGCTTATTCCTACAAATTCATTATCCCTCAATTTCCAGCCATTGTATTGATGTAAGGGGTAAATAATATAGGCATTATTAAAATCAGGGGCTCTGGCTTCAAAGTTTTCGCTACTGTGCAAATGGAAGGAAAGATGTTCATTCAGTTCCTTAAATCCCTCATTATTTCGGGCAATACCCACGTACTGCTGTTGGGCCTTATTTCTAAAATCAATGCCTATTACCGGCCTTATCCCCCTTTCTTTGGCCAATCGAATGGTATCAATACAGGCCGAAGTATTATTGATATCGGTGAGCGCAAAGGTGGTATAGCCTTTTTTAGTTACTTCATCCAACAAGCCTTCTACCGAAAAAGTTCCGTAGCAAAAACTGTAGTATGTGTGGCAGTTGGTTAACATTTTTTTATAGATATGAGATTATGAGTACAGAGATTGTGAGATGTAAACTGTTAAATAATTTTGAGGGCTTGTTATGCTGAGGCACGAAGCATCTTTATTCGCAAGCCAAAATCATCTTTCATTTTTTTCGTGCCTAATTATCTTGCGTCAGCCCTTCCCCCACTTCACATCCTCGCACTCAAGGGGGACAGCAACTTCGACCAACTTTTGTTCGTTATCTAATAATCTCTGTACTCATAATCTCAGTACTCTGTACTCATAATCTCATATCTAACATCTCATATCTTCCTCACCCCATTAAACGGATTAAAATCATGCGGCGTAAAGTCGATACCTGCTGCACGGTTCACGGCGTTTTTACCATAGCGTTTTCGTATTTTATCCATGGCTTGATACAGGTTTATCTGCTCTATGGTTTCTTCAAACAAACTGTATTGGTGGCCGCCCTGTACCAAATGGCTAAATCGTATTCCAATCAATCGTATGAGCATCCGTTTTTGATACAGTTTATCAAACAGGGTATTTACCTTTTCTATCAATACATGGTCGAGAGCTGTATACGCAATGCGGGCTTGCATGGTATAGGTATTAAAATCGGAATACCTGATTTTTACCGCTACACAAGCGGTAAGTTTATCTTCGCTTCGCAATTGAAAGGTCAGTTTCTCTGTCATTCCAATCAGCAAATTTTTTAAAGCTTTTACATCAATGGTATCTTTATCAAAGGTGCGTTCGGTGCTGATGGACTTTCGTTCGGAGTAGGGTATCACCGGTGAAGTGTCAATGCCATTGGCTTTGCGCCAAATTACAGGGCCGTTTTCGCCCAATACTTGCTGCATCAGTTCCACAGGCATTTCCTGCAGGGTGTGTATCCGGGCTATGCCCATTCCTCGTAGCAGTTGATAGGTTTTATCGCCCACCATCGGAATTTTTCGGATGGATAAAGGCGCTAAAAAACCTTTTTCGGCCCCAAAGGGAATTTCCTTTTGCCCGTTGGGCTTGGCCTCGCCGGTGCCTACTTTCGATACCGTTTTGTTGGTTGACAAAGCAAAAGAAATGGGCAGATTGGTTTCTTTGGTAATCTTCTTTCGCAGTTCGGTGGCTAATTTATAGCAGCCAAAAAACTTGTCCATTCCAGTAAGGTCAATATAAAATTCGTCAATAGAGGGTTTTTCATACAGCGGCACATTGCCTCCTATTATTTCGCTAACCATATCCGAATACTTGCTGTACTGGCCATGGTCGCCTCTTACAACGATGGCTTCGGGACACAATTGCCTGGCCATTTTCATAGGCATAGCCGAGTGAATGCCAAAGGTGCGCGCCTCGTAACTGCACGACGCTACCACCCCTCTATCGCTGGTACCACCCACCAATACAGGCTTGCCAACTAAAGCAGGATTGGTCAATCTTTCTACCGATACGAAGAAAGAATCTAAATCAATATGGACAATATTGCGGTTCATGGCATTTATAAATAATGGAACGCAGATGATGCTAACAGGTAAGATGAGTAAGTGGTAATACTTCCGTTCATCATCTGCGTTCTATATTTTTGTTTGTTTTGTTATTTAAAATAACATAATTTTGTTATCAATAATAACAATAAAAATATGTCCAACCAATTTTTTTTAAATAATAATCTAAGGTTTTTGAGAGCCCGGCTAAAGCAAAGTCAACAGCAATTGGCCGACACTCTGGGAATAAAACGAACCCAATGGGCCAGCTACGAATTGGGCAACACTACCCCGCCCGTAGAACCGCTGATGCGCATGGCCGATTTTTTTAAAATAACGATGGACACCCTGCTTACCGTCGATTTATCGCAATTGGGCGAACTGCGCCTTAGGCAGCTTCAATCGGGCGATGACGTGTATATATCGGGCGGCAAAATGCGGGTGTTGGCCACTACCGTAGATAATGAAAATAAAGAAAATATTGAATTGGTTCCCATCAAAGCACGAGCCGGATACACGGCGGGGTATAACGACCCTGAGTTTATAAAAAAACTACCCGTGTTTCAGTTGCCGTTTTTATCGCAGGATCGCAGTTATCGCGCATTTCAGATCGAAGGAGATTCGATGCTGCCCATCAAATCGGGAACCTATATTATTGGTGAATTTGTACAGGACTGGGATGGGGTAAAGGACGGGGAGGCCTGTATTGTGCTGACCGAAAATGAGGGCGCCGTTTTTAAAATTATTTATAACCAAATACGCAAAAAACAAAACCTGCTTTTAAAATCCCTCAATCCCTTATTT
>CAMDXE010000146.1 GCA_945878925.1 Chitinophaga pinensis | reverse complement strand
AGGGGCTTTCCATGTAAAACTCCAGTCGCTGGCATTGGTTGAGGTGGATGAGGTTCCTGTAAACGTTTGCATCATATACTCACGAGCCAAAGTGGCATTGGTTGTTTTTTGAACACGCCCTGAACCTGTTACCGTTCCAGCCATTTTATTAGCCCCATCAAGTACCGTGGCTTGAAACCCCCATTTAGAAATACCAGATTGGGTATGCGATATTTTAATGGTATAGGTAGAATCGGGTATATACCCATTTCCTGTAAAATTTGAGCTAAGGACAATGTTATTCCAGTCGGTACCCGAAGTGATTAATGAACCCGAATGGCATCCCGAATTTACACATGAGCCCTCGCCTTGCGCATTGGTAACCGAGGCCGGCGGCCCAGTTGGATAGGAAATGGCTTGGTAGGTAATGGTAACTATGATGGCAATTAAGAGAGAAATTGTAATTTTTTTAATCATTATTTAATATTGAAGTCATAGCAAAGATAAAGGGTGGTATAGCTTGCCTTATCCACAATTTATTATACTTCGATAAAATAATAACTTATTGCTTAAAATTCAATAAGTTACACTTGTATAAGGTCTTTAATTTTACAGAAAATTAACAATTGTATGGCTTAAATGTTTTTATGCAAACGCCCGCTAGGTTCAATCTTAGAAGACTAATAAATTAGGATTTAGCATTTCTGACAATTTTTTCGAGTTCGTCCCATTCTTCGGGTTTAATTATGTCAAGAAAATTAAATTCGCCAGCACCTTTAAGCCATTCGCCTCCGTCAATTACAATTTCCTCGCCAGTGATGAACGCCGAATAGTCGGATAGTATATAAGTGGCTAAATTGGCCAATTCATGATGGTTGCCAACTCGGCCTAAGGGTATTTTTTTTGTAAAATCGAAGCGTTTGGCAATGGCCTCTGGAAACAATCGGTCCCAAGCGCCTTTGGTCGGAAACGGACCCGGTGCAATAGCATTCAGTCGTATACCATATTTGGCCCATTCTACAGCCAAAGATCGTGTGATGGCTAAGATGCCTGCTTTGGCCGCTGCCGATGGAACCACATAGCCCGATCCTGTGGACGCGTAGGTTGTGGTAATGCTTAAAATATTTCCTTTTATTTTTTCCTTTATCCAATATTTCCCTAAGGCCAATGTGCAGTTTTTGCTACCTTTTAAAACAATATCTACGATAAGGTCGAAGGCGCGAGGGGAAAGCCTTTCGGTGGGTGAAATAAAATTTCCGGCCGCATTATTTACCAATCCGGTTACGGGCCCTAAAGTTTTTATAACTTCGGCAAGGGCATTATCTATTTCATCGGTATTGCGCACATCGCAAGCTAAAGGAAGAACTTGGTTGCCAGTAAGTTTGCAAATTTCGTCAGCCGTTTTTCCAAGCACGTCCATCCTTCGCCCCCAAATACTAACCTTGGCACCAAGGTGCGAAAATCCTTCTGCCATACTTCTTCCCAATCCGGTTCCTCCCCCTGTTACGATGATAATTTCATTGCGCAATGCGCCATCACGCAACATTAGTTTTTCTTTCTCAATCATGTTTTTTGTTAATTAGTTAAAAATAATCTCCTACAGTATTTATAGCCATCTTTTCCTTTTGAAATATACACCCGTTGCAATAACGGTCAAAGCCATAAAAATAAGTGCCGATGGATAGCCATACAGCCAATCTAATTCGGGCATTCGTTCAAAATTCATTCCGTAAATGCTGGCAATGAGCATAGGTGGCATAAAGAATAAGCTTACAATGGTAAAAATTTTGATGCTGTGATTTTGTTCGTAGGTTATCAAATTATTTAAGGTGCTATCCACATAATCGAGCCTATCGAAATTAAAACGAATAAAATCGCTTACCGATTCCAAATCTTTTACCGTAATATTGAGTTCGCGCTCAACTTTTTGGGATAAATAAGGCGATTTTTTAATATCGCTGATGAGCATTTTTTTATCAATACAGTTCTGCATCATCAGCATCAAATTTTCTCTTAAGGCGTTTAGTTTTAAGATTAAAAGCTTGCTGGTGTGTTTTTGGTTAATAATTGCTTTCGAAAGCTCTGAGATTTCTTTAGTTAGATCTTCTACAATGTCGGCATCGTTTGCAATTCGCGAATCAATAATGCTTAAAAAAATATCCGAACTTGTTAACGATTGATTGGAATTTAATATTTTTTTTGAGGTTTCGAGAAATGATCTAAAATCGTAGTCACGGTTTGTAATTAGGAGTTTTTTGTCGAGGGTGAAGGCTACAATTTTTGGATAAAGGATGAGGCCTTGGCGGGTTATGAAATTTGAATGGCTAACCACATGATCCTCGTATTCGATATATCTCGAACTTTGTTCAATCTCCACCGATTCTTTGATATTCATAATTTCTAAGCTAAAATGCTTTTCAATGGCATTTTCGTTTTCTTCATCCCAACCCAATAAATCAATCCACAGGATATTGTCGCGTTTGATTACTTGCAGAGAGGCTAAGTCATGGCTAACTTCGAAGTGGGCATTTACCTTGTGATAAATAGAAATCATTAAGCAAAGTAAAGTGTTTTAAGTTTATGTTTGCATTTACTTGAACGTTACTTTTTTAGGCACCGGCACTTCACAAGGCATTCCCTTAATTGGATGCCAATGCATGGTTTGCAAAAGCTTGAATTTCAAAGACAAACGACTTAGGTGTTCGGTTTTGGTTCAAACCCAAGGGAAAAATATAGTTATTGACACTGGCCCCGATTTTAGGCAACAAATGCTCAGAGTAAAAATACCTCGATTAGATGGCGTGGTATTTACGCATTCGCACCGCGATCATCTAAGCGGATTTGATGATATAAGGGCCTTTAATTATTTACAAAAAGAAAAAATAAAGGTTTATCTCGAACTGGAGGTTATGAGTGCTATCCGTCGCGATTTTTTTTACATGTTCGAACAAATTAAGTACCCCGGCATACCCGAAGCCGAGTTTAATATAATTGATGAAAATCAATTTTTTATAGAGGGTATTTCCATAATTCCCATTCGTGTGCAACATTATAGAATGCCGGTATTGGGTTTTCGAATTGGAGATTTTACTTATATAACCGATGCCAATTCAGTGAGTGATGAGGAGATTGAAAAAATAAAAGGCACCGAGGTATTAGTGCTAAATGCCTTGAGGCGCGAACCTCATATTTCTCATTTTTCGTTAGCTCAAGCCATAGCTTTGGTAAATCGGATTAAACCTTCGAAAGCTTATTTTACGCATATTAGCCATCAACTCGGATTGCATGACGAAATAAATAAGGAATTGTCATCTCATGTCGAATTGGCGTGGGATGGATTAGAAATTAAATGTTAAAGGTTCAACATTATTTTTACGGCTTCAACCGCTTCTTTAACATCATGCACGCGCAATACATTAGCGCCGTTCATTAGGGCGATGGTATTTACAACGGTAGTGCCGTTGAGGGTTTCATTTTTTGAAATATTCAGAGCTTCGCTAACCATACTTTTGTGGCTCATGCCAACCAATATTGGACAATCTAACATTTTAAAAGCGGATAAGTTTTTTAGCAATTCATAATTGTGTTGCAGGCTTTTTCCAAATCCAAATCCAGGGTCGATGAGTATATCAATAATACCTGCTTGACGCAGAATTGGAATTTTTCGAATAAAATAATCTAAAACATCGGTGGTCACTTCATTGTACCTTGGGTTTAATTGCATGTTTTTGGGCATGCCTTGCTTGTGCATAGCCACAAAGGGTACTTTTAATTTGGCGATAGTGGCAATCATATCTGGGTCGTCGTCGCCTGCCGATATATCATTTACTAGCGATGCGCCAGCATGAATGGCTTCGGACGCAACACTGGCTCGAAATGTATCAATAGAAAATATGGATTCGGGAAACGTAGATTTTAAGGCTTCAATAATGAAAATGACTCTTTTTAATTCTTCTTCTTGGCTTATTTCTACTGCGCCCGGGCGACTGCTGTATCCACCAACATCAATAATGGAAGCGCCTTCCTTTAGCATTTTTTCGGCTTTAAATAAAGCCGAATCCACTGAATTGTATTTTCCCCCATCAAAAAAAGAATCGGGAGTGAGGTTTAATATTCCCATAACCACTGGCTGGTTTAGCGACAGCAGTTTGCCGCTACAGTTGATAGAAAAATGTTGTGGGGTAAGTGGATTATTGGCAAGCATGATTACATTTGCAAAGGTTAGTAAAAATTTGTTTAGTTGGTAATTAGCCGAAAAGGTAAAAAAGAGGTTAGGTTGTAATAGATGAAAGGTGATTGGTTTTGACCTTTTTTTATATCTATTTATTTTCATCAAATCTGTTCTATTAATTAATTGCCATATTAGCTTTTCAGTCTTTACTAACCCTGTCGACCAACATGAAATTAATAGCCAATAGCCTACGAATTGTAACCGGATTACTCTTTGTTTTTTCTGGATTCATAAAAATAAACGACCCCACGGGTTTTTCGATTAAGTTGGAGGAATATTTTATAGTTTTTGCTTCCGACCTTGCGCCTAAACCTGATACCTTAAATATTACTATTAAAAATAAGGAAACCTCTCTGAATGAAA
Source organism: Chitinophaga pinensis (assembly GCA_945878925.1). Taxonomy (GTDB): domain Bacteria; phylum Bacteroidota; class Bacteroidia; order NS11-12g; family UBA9320; genus JABWCE01. The sequence goes on along the minus strand of CAMDXE010000146.1, from coordinate 1,014 downwards.
TATTTACTAGGCTATTAAGAAATGAAAAAGAAAAAAATATCACTTTTCGAACCCAAGCTTGGCAGCATATAGAAATAAAAGATGATAGGGGCGCAAACATTAGTTTTTATGACAAAACCACCCTCAATGTATTACTCGATGGTCAGGAATTATTTAAACAGGATATTCAAAAAAAGGATGCCGCACCAGCCAATTTTGAAGTGAGTATGCGCATTGGAGAGAAGGTGATTTATTCGAAAAATATTTCACTATACAACAATCAGAACATTTTTATAAACGAGAAAATAAACCTCGAATCTTATATAAAAAAAGAAAGTGGCTTGGCTAAGTTTGTTAAAGCTTTGAACCCGTATGCCATGATTTTGGCCATCTTAATTTGCGCATTCGAAATTCTTTTAGGCATTGCATTACTTATTGGGTGGAAGCGAAATTTAACCTTGTGGCTTTTAGCGGCAATGCTACTATTCTTTTCGTTTCTAACTTGGTATTCGGCCTATTATAATAAAGTTACGGACTGTGGTTGTTTTGGCAATGCCATCCCCCTTACACCTTGGCAATCGTTTATTAAAGATGCTGTGCTTTGCAGTTTTGTTTTAATACTTATTGTAGTTCGAAAACACATTAAACCTGTATTTTCATCCAATTTTAGTTGGAAAATGCTCCTTGTTTTTACTTTTCTGAGTCTTGGTTTTGCGTTTTATTGTTGGTATTATTTGCCTATATTTAATTTTTTGAAATTTGCAAACGGAAACGATATCGAAATACTAAGCACCCTATCGCCCGACGCCAAACAAGAAAAAAGGGAAATGATCTTTATTTATACCAAGGATGGAAAAGATTTTGAATTTTCTTCGGACCAATTACTTGATAAAAAAATACTTGAAAATCCAGCCTATACCTTTAAAGTGCGAATCGACAAAATTTTAGAGGAAGGCGATAAACCTGAGATTCATGATTTTGCGATGGCTGATGAATTTGGGCAGGATCATGTAAAAGCGTTTTTAGAAAAAGATG
>CAMDXE010000145.1 GCA_945878925.1 Chitinophaga pinensis | reverse complement strand
GCAGCATAAGAATCCATTATCCACAAAAAACAAGGTTATTAACAAAGAAAAAAGTACCAAAAAAGAAATTAAAAAAAAAGAAGATATTTGAATGAAAAATTTTAACTTAATATTCTAACCTTTTGGTTTAAAAATGGGGAGTATTACACCTTAGCCATTTTCTCTAAGTCTTTCTGGCTATATACTTCTCCCTTTTCAATATTTTTATTCGATTTTTCAGCCCGTTCAATTAATTCCTGGCGGCTGAATTTTTTAAGTTGTGGCCTGTTTAAGGAAGTATTGATGATATCTTCAACCTGTTTAAAAACCTTGTCATCATTAATAATTATTAATTGCTCAATGACACTCAGTTTTCTGTCCTGAATATTTAATTGTTTCATAACTTTAACATTGTTAATATTTACCCCAAAACCTTTTCTTTATAAATCCCCTTACTCTTTCGTATCCTGCAAGCCACCACTTTATATTCAGGACACATTGCTTCGCTGTCGGCCACGCTTGACGTGATGTTATTTAACATTATATCGGGAAAATGAAAAGTGGAGCTTAATATGCCGGGTTTTACCTCATCGCTAATTTTGGCTTTAACATCTACTTTGCCACGAGCGCTTTCAACGCATACCATATCTCCATCATTTATTAAATGTTTGGCAGCATCTTCGGCATTTATAAGCAATACATCTTCTTTTAGAATTTTGGCATTATTGGTGCGGCGGGTCATGGTGCCACAATTATAATGTTCCAGCTCGCGGTTAGTGGTTATGATGTATGGAAAATCTTTTCCGTTTTGAACAATCTCTTCGGATTCTTTCCAGTAATTATGTACAAATTTCCCTTTGCCCCGTTTGAACGTTTCGGTATGTAAAATTTCTGTTCCTATACCCTCCGAATTTACCGGCCATTGTTTGCCCTGTTGGCCCAATTCATCCCATTTAACGCCTTCAAAGAAGGGCACAATCTGTGAAATTTCTTTTAATAAACTATCGGGGTTATAGTCCTCATGGGCATATCCCATTCGGTTCATCACATCAATAATTATTTGCCCGTCCGATTTGGTTCCTTCTATGGGTTCTACCACTTGGTTTACCCTTTGTATGCGGCGTTCGCCATTGGTAAAGGTTCCGCTTTTTTCTAAAAAGGAGGAAGCAGGTAATATAACGGTGGCCAGTTTGGCCGTTTCGGTCATAAATAATTCCTGAACGATAAGCAAATCCAATTTTGCCATGGCGGCTTTTACGTGATGTGTGTTTGGGTCGGTTTGTCCCATATCTTCACCCACCACCCACATGGCTTTAAATTTATCATTCAAGGCCGCATCATACATTTGCGGTATTTTATACCCAACATGGCTTGGCAATTTTGCTTTATAAAAAAGTTCATATTTTTGATGATACTCAGGAATTGTAACATCATGGTAGCCAGCTCCTTGATGTGGCTGACAACCCATATCGGCTGCCCCTTGCACATTATTTTGGCCTCGCAATGGGTTTACCCCAACGCCACGACGGCCTATATTTCCAGTAATCATGGCCAAATCGGCTATCAGCATCACGGTAAACGTTCCTTGCGAATGCTCGGTTACTCCCAATCCATGAAACGACATAGCATTTGGAGCTGTGGCATAAGCGATGGCAGCTTCATTTACAAGATTTTTATCAACGCCTGTAATTCTTTCAAGTTCGTCAATATCCAAGGCCAATAGGGTATTTCTGAAATCTTCATATCCCTCGGTGCGTGTATTAATAAATTCTTTGTCCTCCAATCCTGCTTTTACAATGTAATACAACATCATATTGAGCAAAGCCACATTGGTTCCGGGCCGAAGTTGCAAATGATAATTGGCATATTTTACCAATTCGGTTTTTCGAGGATCAATTACAATGAGGGTTTTACCCTTCATGGCCCTTTGTTTTATTTTGGCTCCGGTAACTGGATGGGCATCGGTTGGATTGGCACCTATCACCATCATGCAATCGGTATATTGAATATCGATAACTGAATTGGTGGCTGCGCCGGTACCAAAGGTACGTTGCATCCCCAAAGCCGTTGGCGAATGGCAAACTCGGGCGCAAGAGTCAATATTATTAGAGCCAATTACCACACGCATAAATTTTTGCATCAAATAATTTTCCTCATTCGTGCCACGGGCCGATGAAATGGCACCGATATAATCGGGACCGTAATTGGTTTTAATTTCGGTAAATTTATTGGCTATAAAATCGTAGGCTTCATCCCAGGTGGCTTCTTCAAATACGCCATTTCGTTTTATCAAAGGTGTTTTTAAACGCTCGGGATGATTATAAAACGAGAACGCATAACGGCCTTTCAAGCAGGTATGGCCTTGATTAACTTCGGCATCAAAAGGCGCTTGTATCGATTTTATTTTCCCGCCTTTAACAGCTACCTCCAAATTGCAACCCACGCCGCAATAAGTACAGATGGTATCTACCTTTTTATCAACCTGGATGGATTTGGATTCAAAAATATCGGAAATAGCCGAAGTTGGACAAGCCTGTGCACAGGCTCCACAACTTACACAATCCGAAAGTCCAAAGGTGGTTTCCTGCCCTTTAACAATATGGCTGTCAAATCCACGACCGGCCATACTCAACACAAATTGGCCTTGCACTTCATCACAGGCTCTTACACATCTAAAACAGTTGATGCACTTGCTCATATCTGTTGTCATATAAGCATGGCTCAAATCTTTTTTCCTATCCAAATGATTTTTACCTTCGGGATATCGCACGTCTCTAACGCCAACTTTAGCGGCCACTTCCTGCAATTCGCAATTATTGTTTACTTCGCAGGTTAGGCAGTCCAAGGGGTGGTCGGTCAAAACCAGTTCTACAATATTTTTGCGAAGTTTCTGAATTCGATCCGAATCGGGATAAATAAACGAATTAGCCATAACCGGCGTATGGCATGAGGCTTGAGCTTTCGCATTTCCATTTTGACTAAAAGCCACATCCACGCTGCACACACGGCACGAACCGAAAGGGTCTAAATTGGGCGCATCGCATAAAGTAGGAACCGCTTTGTTTCCAAAATTTCGTTTTATAAATTTCAGAATCGTTTCGCCTTCCACGATTGGGTAAGGGATATTATTTATATAAGCCACCGTCATCGCTTCGGTTTCTATTTGCGGATGAGCCGGGGTTTTTATATCTTCAATTTCTTTCATTTTTATTGTAACAATTAATGTATCAAATGTAATTTTTTATTTGTGTTAACCTTTAAAATAAATCAGCATGTGTTCCAGTTCTTACTAATTCTATTATGTGTTCTTTTCTATTTATTTTCCAGATTAAAAGCCAATCAGGTTTTATATGACATTCCCAGCAATCACTATAGTTACCTGTCAACTTATGAGCTTTATATTTTGTTGGCAATCTTCCTTCCTCTCCTAAATATTGAAAGGTTTCTTTTAAAAGCAAGATATTATATCCTCGTTTTTTACAATTCTTATAATCCCTTTTAAAACTTCCAGAAAAATCTAGATGGTATTTCATTCATCAAGCTGTTTCATTAAATCATCAACATTTTTTGCTCTAAATACTTTTCCTGCTATAACATCTTCAATAGCCTTTCGTGTCTCTGCATTTGGCATGTGGGGCATGTTACAATATTCTTCTTCTGAATTGTCATTCTCACCATGTGACACTATTTCAATACCATTTTTAGCAAGCAATTCTTCCACTTCCTTCAAGGTTTTATTTTCTGGTATTTCTATCGTTATAGTTTTCATATTACAAATTTAAGTTTTTAAGATTATTTAACGAACCCTTATACCCCTAGTCTTTAGAATTTTTATTCTGAAAAATAAGGCGATAATTCATCCTTAAAATAGTGCATAGCATTTCGTATTGGCAAAGGCAATCCACCACCTAGAGCACATAATGAGCCAATTTCCATAGTGGTTATTAAATCGGTAAATAGCTCTCGGTCAATTTTATAATCTTCATTTTGGGCTTTGTTTAATAATTCATATCCCCGCGTGGAACCGAGGCGACATGGAAAACATTTGCCGCAACTTTCATGGGCGGTAAACTGAAATAAGTGTTCTAAATATTTTACCAAAGGATAATCTGAGGGAATGCAAACCACCGATGCATGCCCCATTAAAAATCCTGCATTTGAAAATGATTCAAAATCGACGGTGAGGTTATTTATCTTTTCCACAGGCACCAAACCTCCAAGCGGGCCTCCAATATGCATGGCTTTTACAGGGGATTTAAATCCACCTCCCAGTTCATTAAAAACTTTAGAGAGAGGAGTCCCCATATCTACTTCATAAATTCCAGGGGTTTTAAAAAATCCATCCAAAGAAACCAATTTGGTTCCGGTAGATTTTCCGATGCCAATGGATGCAAATTTTGCTCCTCCGTTTTTAATCACATATGGAATACAGGCTAAGGTTTCTACATTATTTACAACCGTGGGTTTATTAAACAATCCTTCCTGGGTTGGATATGGAGGCCGCACTCTCACTTCGGGCCTTTGGCCTTCGATAGACGAAAGCAAAGCGGTTTCTTCGCCGCATATATAAGCTCCTTGGGCTTTGATTAATTTAAAATCAAAGGAGAATTTGGACCCCAAAATATTTTGCCCAAGCAAATTTTTAGTATATAAATCTTTGATGGCCTGATCTGTAATTTCAATGGCTTCGGGATATTCGCCACGGATATACATCACTCCAGCATTGGCTCCTGTTATATAACCGGCTATCATCATTCCCAATAAAACCGCATGGGGTTGAAACTCTAATAAATATCGATCGCTATAGGCTCCGGGGTCTCCTTCATCGGCATTGCACACAATGTATTTTTGGTTGCCCGCTGTATTTTTACACGATTCGAGCTTAAAAGCTATAGGAAATCCCGCACCGCCTCGTCCTCGCAATCCTGAAATTTTCAACTCTTTCAATAAATCGTCAGCCGGAGTATTTAACACCGTTTCTAATAATTTATAATAAGAATCAATTCCTTCAAATTCATTGGTTAAAACAGGTGTACCTATTGATTTTACATTGTATTTTTCTTGCGATGTGGTCTCCCCTTTTTTTATGGTTTCGATGTTGTCAATATCAGTTCCCGAATAGTTTTTACCATCCAAAAAGAAAGAACTGTTTTCGTGGCAACGACCCAAGCAACACATTTCCCCAATTTCGGAAGCTTCAAAATGCGAGCCCAATTTATTTAAGAGTTCGGGCTGTGTTCCGGCTGTCATGCAAGCCGAGCCATTGCATACATATACTTTTTTGCCCTTGTTTTCAGGTCTTAAAAAATCATAAAAGGTAGCCGCTCCATAAATATTGGCCTTGCCCATGATAAACTTCTCTGCCAACTGATCCATTTTTTCGGTGGATGGCGTACCAGTTTGCGTTGCCGCTATGCCAAGCTCTTCAAAAAGATTTTCTCTTAATCCCTTGCGGCCTGATAATTCACTTAAATTTTTTGACATTTACTTATTTTATAATCTGCGAAATCCTTCATTCATTTTAATCAATGGTCAACACGTTGCATTCGGATTTGGGTAATTATCACTTTGATCCTCGAGCGTATTGTCGAGGCAAACAAAATCTTTTTCTATCAATAAAAATAATTGTTTTCCCATC
>CAMDXE010000144.1 GCA_945878925.1 Chitinophaga pinensis | reverse complement strand
CATTGGTTTGCGCATGTTATTCTGTGTTTTATTTATTGTAATTTATTGGGTAGCAGCCAAAGAGCGAAATACTTATTTTGTACTCTATTTTTTTATTTTATATTTATTTTTCACAGTGTTTGAAATTAGGTTTTTACTTACTAAATTGCGCACCGATAAAAAGAATGACATCGAAATTGAAACTAACTGAAAACCAATTATTTAGCCAAATTAGAGTTCTTAAAAGAAACTGCACTTTAGTTCTTTTTACGCTGCTTGCTGCGACGTCCTTTGCATCACACGATACCATTGCTGCTCACCAAGCCACTACCGAATCGCATTCGGATAAAGAAGAGCACGGCCAGAAATTTAATGCAGGCGAAATGATCATTCATCACATTACTGATGCCCATGAAATTCATTTTTTTACCCTTCATGAGGGCAAGGCAAACGAATCGCATTATTCAATTTATTTGCCTATAATACTTAAGGACGAAACTGGAATTAAATGTTTTTCGGCGTCTCATTTCTATCACAACAAACGCGAGATCGTTCAGGGCGAAAAGCATTTGCATTATTATGAGCATGACGGCTACATATTATTTGGCGAAAAAATCTATAAAGCTGAAAATACTTCATCCATTGTTTTTGGAAAGGATGGAAAAATTAGCAATGCATCGGTTTTAGACCTTTCGCCTACCAAATCTGTAGTAGGCATGTTTATTACTATCCTTATCCTATTAGGATTATTTGGCTCGGCAGCGCGCAAGTACAATAAAAACCCTAATATGGCGCCTAATGGTATTCAAGGATTGCTTGAACCACTTGTTATATTTATTCGCGACGAGGTGGTTATTCCGGCTATTGGACCAAAACACGCACATCGCTTTATGCCATTTTTGCTAACCACTTTCTTTTTTATATGGGTAGCCAATTTGTTAGGAATGATTCCTTTTATTGGCGGGTTTAATATAATGGGTACATTAGGTGTAACCTTAGTATTGGCTTCGGTGGTCTTTATTATTACCACGGTTAATGGCAAAGGATTTTATTGGACGCATATTATGTGGCCACATGGAGTGCCATTTTTAGTAAAACTTATTTTAGTGCCCATCGAAATAATCGGTATATTTATGAAACCCTTGGTTTTGATGATACGATTAACGGCTAACATGACCGCAGGTCATATTATATTTTTAGCCTTAACCGCCTTAATCTTTATATTTGGCCAAGGCAGTGCTGTAGCCGGTTATTCGGTAGGAGCGGGTTCGGTATTGTTTATGGTATTTATGTACTTTATCGAACTTTTGGTGGCTTTTTTACAAGCCTACGTTTTCACACTTTTGGCAGCGTCTTATTTTGGTGCAGCCCTCGAAGAGCCACAGCATCATTAATTATTTTAAAAAAAACTTAACAAACAAACACATAACAAACATGAATTTATTAGCTATTTTACTTGAAGTTACAACAGGAACAGGTTTAGCGGCTCTTGGTGCAGGTGTTGCAGCAATTGGCGCAGGTATTGGGGTAGGTCGTATTGGAGGTTCTGCATTAGAATCTATCGCACGTCAACCAGAATCATTGGGCGATATTCGTTCAAATATGATTGTGGCTGCCGCCCTTGTAGAAGGAGTTGCTCTTTTTGCAATTATCATTTGCCTTTTGGTTGTATTGGCCTAAGCAAAAAAAAATAGCTTTAATCTCGTCTGACGACGAGGTTAAGGCTTTAACTTTTTATTTAACTATTTTTAACATTAAACAACTATGTTATCAGCTGGATTAGGTACGATTCTTTGGACCACCATTGCTTTTTTAATAGTATTAATACTCTTAAAAAAAATGGCCTGGAAGCCTATTTTAAAATCGCTAAAAGACCGTGAGGATTTTATTTCCGATTCATTAAAATCGGCCGAAAATGCCAATGCACAACTTTCGCAGCTAAAATCGGACAACGAAAAATTGTTGGCCGAAGCTCGTGTAGAACGTGAAAAAATGCTTAAAGAAGCCAAAGAAATTGGCGACGATATAGTAGCAAAAGCACGCAAATCTGCCGCCGAAGAAGAGCAACGAATTATGAACAAAGCCAAGCAGGAAATTGAAAACGAAAAAACTGCTGCTATTGCCGAACTTAAAAAACAAGTGGTGAGCCTTAGCATTCAAATGGCTGAAACCGTGTTGAAGAAAGAATTTGAAAACAAGGATCAGCAAGTGAAACTTGTAGAGGAAAACCTAAAATCAGCTTCGTTAAACTAAGATGTCAGAAATAAGGATTGCTTCGCGTTATGCAAAATCTTTAATAGGATTGGCCACCGAACAGGGTGTCCTTGACACGGTGTATGAGGGTGTTCAAACTATTTATGATACGGCAATCAATAGCCCCGACTTAGTAGCCATGCTAAATAGTCCTTTGGTAAAAGCCGATACCAAGAATTCGATTTTAATGTCAGTTTTCAAAAATTCGACGCCTTTGATGCAAGTGTTTCTTAAAAAAGTAATAAGTGCCCGACGCGAAAAGTATTTGGTGGAAATAGCTAACCAATTTATTGCTATTTATAATAATCAAAAAGGCATAGCTAAAGCAATTGTTACAGCAGCATCACCCTTAGATGAGGCTAGTTTGGATCAAATAAAAGCCTATATTTCTAAAAAAATTAATAAGCCGCATGTTCAGCTCGTAGTTAAAATAAATGCGGATATCATCGGAGGTTTGGTCATTCATTACGATGACAAATTGCTTGATATGAGCATAAAGAGTGAATTAAACAAATTAAAACAACAGTTAAATTAATAAAAAATGATAAGACCAGATGAAGTATCTTCAATAATTCGTGAGCAACTGTCCAATTACAAATCAGCCGCCCAACTTGAAGAAGTCGGAACTGTATTGCAAGTGGGCGACGGAATTGCCCGAATCTATGGCTTGACAAAGGTAAAGTCAGGGGAGTTGATAGCGTTTGAAAACGGACTGAAAGGTATCGTTCTTAACCTTGAAGAAGATAATGTTGGTGCTGTATTGCTTGGCAGCAGTGCCGGAGTAAAAGAAGGCGATACCGTAAAACGAACCAACCAGATTGCATCTATTCAAGTAGGGCAAGGAATGTTGGGGCGTGTGGTAAACACACTTGGCGAACCAATAGATGGTAAAGGCCCCATAACAGGCGATAAATTCGAAATGCCTTTGGAGCGCAAAGCGCCTGGCGTATTGTTTCGTGAGCCTGTAAAAGAACCATTGCAAACGGGTATCAAAGCCATTGATGCTATGATTCCAATCGGTCGTGGCCAACGTGAATTAATTATTGGCGACCGTCAAACTGGAAAATCGGCTGTGGCCATCGATGCCATTATAAATCAAAAAGAATTTTTTGAAAAAGGAAGTCCTGTTTATTGTATATATGTGGCCATTGGGCAAAAAGCATCAACGGTAAAACAGGTGGTTAAATCTTTAGAAGATCGTGGAGCAATGTCTTATACCATTGTGGTTGCGGCTACGGCTGCCGATCCTGCCCCATTGCAGTTTTATGCGCCTATGGCTGGAGCAGCCATCGGTGAGTTTTTCCGCGATCAAGGCTTACCCGCTTTGGTTGTTTATGATGATTTGTCAAAACAAGCCGTTGCGTATCGCGAAGTATCCTTATTATTAAAACGTCCTCCAGGGCGTGAAGCTTATCCAGGTGATGTGTTTTATTTGCACTCTCGTTTGTTGGAAAGAGCATGTAAATTGAACAGTACCGATGCCATTACCTCTAAAATGAATGATTTGCCTAATAGCATCAAACATTTGGTAAAAGGAGGGGGATCTTTAACCGCCCTTCCAATCATTGAAACACAAGCTGGTGACGTATCGGCATATATCCCAACCAACGTAATTTCGATTACCGATGGCCAGATATTTTTGGAAAGTAATTTGTTCAACTCAGGCGTTCGTCCGGCCATCAACGTAGGTATCTCGGTATCGCGAGTGGGAGGAAATGCGCAAATAAAATCAATGAAAAAAGTGGCTGGTACCTTAAAACTTGACCAAGCGCAGTACCGCGAATTGGAGGCCTTCTCAAAATTTGGTTCTGACTTGGATGCCGCTACAAAAGCAGTATTAGAAAAAGGCGCTCGAAACGTTGAATTGCTTAAGCAACCACAATATTCGCCAGTAACGGTTGAACAGCAAACCGCTATTATTTACCTCGGAACAAAAGGATTGTTATCAAAAGTTCCGGTAAATAAAATACGTGAATTCGAAACAGAGTTTTTACAAGTAATGCTAAGCAAACACAATGATACCCTAAAAAGTTTGGCAGCTGGTAAATTTGATGATGAAATAACAAGCGTTTTAGAACGTGTTGGAGCTGAATTATCAGCAGGATACGCAGCATAATCTCATATCTCAAAGTCTCATATCTCATATCTAAAAAGAAATGGCGAATTTAAAAGAGGTAAGAATACGAATTAGTTCAACCCTTAGCACACAGCAGATTACCAAAGCCATGAAATTGGTATCGGCTACCAAGCTTCGCAGAGCACAAAATGCTATTATACAATTGCGTCCATATGCCGAAAAATTACAAAATATTTTAGGAAACCTTGCAGGTAGTGCTGATGATGCTAAACTAAAAGCCTTTTTTCAGCCTCGACCAATAAAAAATGTTTTATTAATTGTAGTTACTTCCGACCGTGGATTGTGCGGGCCATTTAATGCCAACATTACCAAAACTACAAGGGCTTTGATTGAAACCAATTACAAAGATTTAGCCACCAAAAACATCACCCTAATGTTTATGGGTAAAAAGGGATTTGAATTTTATAAAACATCCCCCTATAACCTGAACGTTGAAAACCGTGAGATTTTTGGCAATACCTCTGCCGACCACGTATTTGAAGTGGGCCAATCTATTATTAATGATTTTTTAACTGGCAAATACGACGAGGTAAGGGTTATTTACAATCAATTTAAAAATGCCGCCACGCAAATAATTCGTGAAGAGCGCATGTTGCCTGTTGATTTATCACAATTTAGCTCTGGAAAAAAAGAAGCGTCCAATGATTTTATTTTTGAACCTAACAAAACTGAAATTTTGCAAGATTTGATACCGCGAGCGGTAAAAACACAATTGCTAAAAGCCATATTGGATTCGGCAGCATCCGAACATGGCGCCCGAATGGTAGCCATGGACAAAGCCACGGAGAATGCCGGAGAATTATTAAAAGCATTAAGACTGCAATACAACCAGGCCCGTCAGGCAGCCATTACTACCGAAATATCGGAAATAGTAGGGGGTGCAGCGGCTATGAGCGGAAAATAAAATTTAAAGTTATAAGTTCTTAGTGCTATGTTCTAAGAAATACCTAAACGTCCGGGGATATTAAAACGTCGGAAGTAAGGGGTTATGTTAAATTATTTTACAATAATAAATCTTACGATATCACCTCCTATTTCAGTATCCATTCTTAAAAAATAAACTCCGCTTGAGAATTTATCTAAATCTATTTCAAGCTGAGAAATGCCTGATTTTTGAACACTGATAAAATTGTCTAAATATAATCTGCCTGTAATATCATATATTTTAATAGAACCACTATTAAATGCACTTGGAAAATAAGTTTGTAATTCTATTTTGTCAGAAGCAGGATTCGGAAATAATGACATTTGAATTTCATTTATTGTTTTTGGTATATCAGGAGAGTCTTTTTTGTTTAAAATTGCATTAGCAGCATAC
>CAMDXE010000143.1 GCA_945878925.1 Chitinophaga pinensis | reverse complement strand
ATTGTTTATGCAGGAGCCATCATGGTTCTATTCTTATTTGTGTTAATGCTACTTAATTTGAGTGGCGAAACAGAACCTCAAAAATCCATGAAACGGAAATTAATAGGCATTATTTCGAGCGGTATATTATTAACCACCCTAATTGGCGCCTTGGTTAAAAGCCAGGTGGTTTCGAATAATTTACCCCTTACCGACATAGGGTTGGTCAAAAATTTAGGCTTAGTGTTATTTACCGAATTTGTAGTGCCTTTCGAAATTAGCTCCATCTTATTTTTGGCGGCAATGGTAGGAGCTGTATTGGTAGGTAAAAGCCAAAGAGGAGAAAAGGAGGTTGTGAGTGAATAATTTTTTACCCCCAATAGAACATTATATTTGGCTAAGTTCAATTTTGTTTTGCATAGGCGTAGCTGGTGTGTTAATACGCCGCAATGGCATTGTTTTGCTAATGTGTGTTGAGCTGATGCTTAATGCCGTAAATTTATTGTTTACAGCCTACGCCACCCATTTTCAGGATTCTGCAGGGCAGGTTTTTGTTTTCTTTATAATGGTAGTAGCTGCAGCCGAAGTGGCTGTTGGATTAGCAATTTTGGTAATGATTTATCGGAATACAAAATCGGTTGATATAAGCTTATTGGATAAATTAAAACATTGATTAGAGAGAGATGGATATTTATATTTCGATTGCACTTTTTGCCCCACTTATAGGTTTTGGAATTTCGGGCTTGCTTGGCCGATTTCTTCCAAAAAACATCACAGGGCTGATCTCTTCTGCAAGTGTATTGCTTAGCTTTTGTTGTTCTATACGTTTGTTTACTCATTTATTAAATGGGGGCGAAGCCTTAAAACTAAATCTCTATAATTGGATTTCGGCAGGCTCTATATCCATCGATTTTAGTTTTTTGGCCGATAATCTTTCGGTTTGGATGATGCTTATAATTACCGGCATCGGTTTTTTAATTCATATATATTCTATTGGATACATGAAGCAAGACGAGGGCTTTTATAAGTTTTTTGCTTATTTAAATCTCTTTATCTTTTCGATGTTGGTTTTGGTGCTCGGTTCCAATTATGTCTTATTGTTCTTTGGATGGGAAGGCGTAGGCTTATGTTCTTATTTATTAATTGGATTTTGGTATGCCAATTCCGATTTTGGTTATGCCGCGCGCAAAGCCTTTATTATGAACCGAATTGGTGATTTAGGCCTGCTGCTTGGAATATTTATGCTTTTTAGTGTATTTGGCAGCACCGATTATCACTTGGTTTTTACGAAAGCCGGACAGGCCAATAGCGGTACAATAGAACTTATTTGCCTTTTATTGTTTATCGGAGCCATTGGCAAAAGTGCTCAAATACCTTTATTTACATGGCTTCCCGATGCAATGGCCGGGCCCACACCGGTTTCTGCCTTAATTCATGCCGCAACCATGGTTACCGCGGGCGTTTATCTAATTGCACGCTCATCGGTATTGTTTATAGGTACAGAGTGGGTTTCGACCCTTGTGATGGTGATAGGGTTATTAACGGCATTGGTTGCCGCTACCATAGCCTTAAAACAAAATGATATTAAAAAAGTGTTGGCATATTCAACCGTTAGCCAGCTTGGCTATATGTTCGTGGCCTTAGGAGTAGGGGCTTATTCAACCGCCTTGTTTCATGTAACGACCCATGCTTTTTTTAAGGCCTTATTATTTTTAGGTTCGGGCAGCGTTATTCATGCCATGAGTGGTGAGCAAGATATTCGGTTTATGGGCGGTTTGCGAAAAAAATTAAAAATAACCCATCTAACTTTTTTATTAGGAACCTTAGCCATTACTGGAGTTCCGCCATTAGCCGGTTTTTTTAGTAAAGATGAAATTTTGGCTAAAGCCTTTTTCGGGCATGGCATGTTGGTTTTTATAATATTGGCCATCACATCGGTGTTTACCGCCATCTATATGTTCCGATTATATTTTCTTACATTTTATGGTACATTTAGAGGAACCGACCATCAAAAAAGTCATTTGCATGAAAGCCCCTTAACCATGACCATACCATTAATTGTGTTGGCAATATTGTCGTGCATTGGCGGGTTTTTAGGCTTATCGTCCTTATTCTCGCATCATCATTTTGTTCACGATTTTTTACATAAGGTATTAACAGATGCAGCCATTCCTCATCCTTCCCATTTCTTCGAAATGGTTATTTTAGGGGCTTCGTTACTTGTATTGACTGTTATTATATTTACAACTTATCGCTTCTATACTTCGGCTAAAAATATTCCTGTAGCCCTCGATCAAGAAGTAGGTGTGAGTAAATTATTAGGTCATAAATATTATTTTGACGAACTCTACCGCTTTATATTTCAAAAACCTGTGGAATGGATGTCGAAATTTACGTTTCAAACGATTGATAGAAAATTAATCGATGGAATCGTTAATGCCTTCGGAAAAATTGCTGATTTTTTTGGTACGCATTTGCGAACCCTACAATCCGGTAATGTTGAATATTACTTACTGGCTATGGTAGTTGGTGTCGTTTCATTTTTAGTTATTTATCAATTGGTATAAAATTTTGATACTTATAATTCTTCCCCTAATCGCTTCGCTGTTTACTTTGTTTTTTAAAAATAAGGTGGCAAAAATCATTGCATTAACGGCTAGTGTAGCCCAGTTGATTTTGAATTTTATCCTTCTTTGTGCAACAAATCTAAAATCTACTAGCCTTCAAGCCCTCGATTTTTATCCTTGGTATGCGTCGCTTGGATTAAATTTTTCGACAGGCGTAGATGGAATTTCTATGGTTATGTTGTTGTTGACCAATGTGGCATGCGTCTTAATTTTACTTAGTTCATGGGATAATTCCTATTCAAGCATGACCAAATTTTTGGCCTTAATCCTATTTATGCAAGGGGCCTTAAATGGGGTGTTTCTATCCATGAATGGGTTAATGTTTTACATATTTTGGGAACTAGCACTTATCCCTATTTATTTTATTGTTGGCATTTGGGGAGGCGAGAATAGAATAAAAATCACCTTCAAATTTTTCATATATACATTTTTGGGAAGTTTACTCATGTTATTAGCCCTGCTTTTTGTATACCTTCATACTCCTGGAAATCATAGTTTCGAATGGAGTGAGATGCTAAAAGCGCAAATGACTGGCTGGGAATCGACCCTTGTATTATGGGCTTTTTTTATAGCATTTGCCATAAAAATGCCAATTTTTCCTTTCCACACTTGGCAGGCCGATACATATAGCGTGGCCCCTGCGCAAGGCACGATGTTGCTTTCGGGCATCATGCTTAAAATGGGAATATTTGGAATGATTAGGTGGATGTGGCCTTTGGCAAAGAATGCCTGTGAATGCAATTATAATATTTTCATAATTTTGGCTGTCATCGGAATTATATATGCAGCCATAATTGCCATTAGGCAAAACGATATAAAACGAGTTATAGCTTGGTCGTCGGTTAGCCACGTAGGATTGATTGCTGCCGGTATAATGACGTGGTCGAAAGAGGGAATTCAAGGCGGAATATTACAAAGTTTCAACCACGGGATAAATGTCATTGGCTTGTTTATGATCGTCGAAATCATTGAGCGCCGACTAAAAACACGACAGCTTGATCAAATGAGAGGATTGGCCAAGCATGGTCGCACCTTCGCTTGTTTATTTATGATTATTACGCTTGGTAGCGTTGCCGTACCCTTTACAAACGGATTTACTGGCGAATTTTTACTTTTAAATGCCACATTCAACTATCATAGTATCATTGGCATAGTTTCAGGATTAACCATTATCTTTTGTGCCGTTTATATGTTGCGTGTTTATCAACTCTCTATGTTTGGACCCGAAAAAGATAATGGGGGTAGAATTGGGAAATTAACCTGGTCCGAATATTCAACCTTAGGATGTATAGCCATTATAATACTATGCATTGGTATATTTCCAAATTGGATTTTACAGATTTCGGAATCATCGGTTGATGGTTTACTAATGCTAATGAAAGGAGGACCTGCTTTATGAAAACTTTAATTTTGCTCTTTATTTCTGGAATATTTTCGCTCTTTGGCGGAATTTTTGGATTAAAAAAAATATTGCCATTTTTTGCTTCTATAGCACTCGCTACAGCATTTGGCTACCTAGCCTATGATAGCTATTATGGGATTGAGAATCTTCAAAATATGTTGATTTTCGATAACTATTCTACCCTTTTTATTGGCATTACCATTGTTAGCACGCTACTGATTGTGCTCATGTCGGCACGTGGCTACAGCTATAATTCAAATAGCATTGGCGATTTAATTGGCCTTATGTTTTTTGTATTATGTGGGGTGGTGTGCATGGTTAGTTTTAATAACATGGTCATGTTGTTTTTGGGTATCGAAATTTTATCCATACCGCTTTACGTAATGGTTGGCAGTCATCGAAACAATTTAAAAAGCAATGAAGCGGCTTTAAAATATTTTATTATGGGGGCTTTTGCAACGGGTTTTTTACTTTTTGGCATGGCTCTTATTTACGGTGCTACTCAATCGTTCAACCTCGACGTTATTCGAAGTTTTTCGGCCACGGCACTTCAATCTTCTCCGGCATTGGTAAACATTGGATTATTATTAATAACCATAGCGTTTGCTTTTAAAATTGCTGCAGTTCCATTTCATTATTGGAGTCCCGATGTTTATCAAGGAAGCCCTACACTTGTTACCGCTTTTATGGCAACCGTTGTAAAAACGGCGGCACTCGGTGCATTTTTAAAATTTGTAATCTATCTAAGTCCTATGCTTGGCAGCCAATGGTATATTGTTCTTGGACTTATGTCGGGCGCTACCATGATATTTGCAAATGTTGTGGCCATCAAGCAAAACGATTTTAAGCGCATGATGGCTTATAGCAGTATTTCGCATGTGGGTTATATACTTATGGCATTTCTAACAGTTAATAAAGATACGCAATCGGTTGTTGGGTTTTACCTAATCGTTTATTCTTTGGCTACCATAGGTGTTTTTGCCTGCTTATTATTGCTCAATCCTGATCATAATAAATCCTCTGGTTTCGAAATCTTTAATGGATTAGGCAAACGCTCGCCTTTTATTGCCATAATATTAACAGTGTGTTTGTTGTCGTTGGCCGGAATACCGCCATTACCTGGCTTTTTTGCAAAATTCTCTATTTTTAAACAAGCTATTTCCGAATATTTAGGCCTTGTAATAGTAGCTATTGCAAGCTCAGCTATTAGCATTTACTATTATTTTAGAGCCATAACTGCCATGTATTTTACCAAATACGATGAAACGGAAACAAGCTGCCTAAAGGAAAAGAATTATGCCGGTTATTTTGTAATCACAGTGTCGCTTGTGGGCTTACTTGTGCTTATGATATTTCCAGGTTTGCTCGGCCTCTAATAGTTTGAAGGCTGTTGGCAAGCCTTTATTTATAATAACTTAAGTAGTTTTTAGTTACGGTTTCGGCTAAGGAGGCAATGTTATAATTGTCGGATGCTTTTGCCAATTCAATTATTTCGCCCCCTTTGGTCAGTATTTTTATAGTGCCTTTGTTTGAGTAAGCATCGTTTTTTACGGTACCTGTGTTAACAAAATAATCAATAAGGGAGGGGTCTAGTTTAGTATCGGCTGCAAGTGCATCTTGTTTCTTTTGGTTTATAACAGACGCCTCGAATTTTTTGTTCTGAATTTGAATTTTAGGTAATTTTCTATTTATCAACGATTGGCAAAGTTTACTCAATACCTCATCTTCGCAAAATTGCCATTGTTTGAT
>CAMDXE010000142.1 GCA_945878925.1 Chitinophaga pinensis | reverse complement strand
CATGTCGCGCAAGCCTGTACCGCCCGTTGTAATATCTTCGCCAATCTTCCAATTATATTGCGTGGGCCTTCCATAGCGCTCAATGCTCTTGCCAAACACATCGCTAAACGATTCATTTAAGGCCCCCGATTCGTAGCTATAAATAAGTCCGGCACTGTTTGAGGTAACGGCATGGGTTACCTCGTGGCCACATACATCAACGGAGGTAAGCGGCTTAAAGGAATTGCCATCGCCATACGTCATGGCTACTCCATTCCAAAAAGCATTATCGTAATTCGTAGAGTAATGCACATAACTATAAATCCGAGCATTATTATTATTGTAGCTGTTTCGATTGTGTATTTTTTTGAAATAATCATAGGTTATTTCGGCCCCCCAATGAGCGTCGGTTGCAATTTCATCCTTATTGGCATTAATGTTATTCCAAATATTATTCGAATCGGTAAAATCAACTGCTGCGCCATAGTTGGTGCCTTTTTTAAGGTTTAAAGTGTAAATGCCATTTCCTCGGGTATTTTCAATAAGTCGATAATTAAATTTGGCGGTACTGTCGGTTATTATGGCTTTAGTGCCACTATACTTGGTAACCGCCGACCCCGGTACATCAGTGGTATGCAATAAGTTTTCGCGGGCTATAATTTCTCCGTCCATAGCACTGCAATAAATATTTTCGCCACTAAGGGGTTCGTTTGCGTGAATGGTAAATTTATAGGTTAGATAAAAGGACGACGATTTAAAATTTAAATCTTTTGGACAGTATATTAATTCGCCGCTTGGAAACCATGTGGCCTCTTGGTCATTTTTTATTTGCTTTAGCAATTCTTCTTCTTCTGTTAATTGCCATTTGTAGAGCTTTGCATTTATTAGTGCAAGGGAGTGCTTTAAACATGTTTTTTCATCCAAAAGCGTTTGAATGGGGGCCTCTGCTACTTCAAAAATTTCACCATTAAACGAGTGCAATTTTTTGTTTTTAAAATGTACAATTACAATGGAGCCTAAAATTGGAATATTCTTATAGGTTAATTGATACCTTAAATGTTCAAAGCCAATGTCATCATGTTCATTTTTAAGGAGTTTGAATGTATACGAATCTGGGAGTTTATAAAGTTTGCTAAGAAAAGGAAGGGTTTGGCTTTCGTAAATTGAAGAGGTTTGGTTTAATAAGGCGTAACTAATTTTTCCTGTCGATTCATTAATTCGTATGACTTGAGCTTGCGGCAAAATCGATTCAGCTTTAGCTCCATAATAAATTTGAGCATAGCTAAATTGCAAGGCCAGAATAAAGAAAAATGCCAATGCAAAATATTTTTTATTTTTCAGTTGCATGCTAATATTAAGTTGCAATTTACAATTAATTAAGAATTTATATATTTATAAAAAATTATGCCTGGCCATTTTGACCACTTTTATTATTTCATACAGACGATAAAAAGTGCTGAATGGTTACATCAATATTGAAGTATTGACAAAGATTATTTTTCAAAATTCAATTTTTTAATAGATTTGCCTCACAATATTTTTTTGAATATGAATATTTTTTTAAAATGGGATTCTCAATATTTTGATGTTTGTTTAGCTATTTTAGTCTGTGCCATTGGATTTATTGCCTTTTGGTTTATCTCCATTGATTCAAAAATAAAAGCATGGTTTTTTAATAAATATTCAGGGGATAGGGCTTGCCAATATTATATAAGCTTTAAGCGTTTGGTGGGCATGATTTTTATGGGTATTTTACCTGGGATACTTATTATGTATTTTACAAATTATTCGCTTGCCGCTTTGGGTTTAAGGGTAGGAAACCTTGAGTCGTCCTTATTTTATTTATCGATTGTTGCTCCACCCATACTTGTGATTTCATTTTTGATGTCAAAAAGTAAAAATCACAGAAGCCTATATCCACAAATGCGGCTTGAGGTTTGGAACAAAAAAACCTATTGCTTAAATACCATCGGGTGGATGGGGTATCTTTTTATGTACGAATTTTTGTTCCGAGGAATTTTATTAATGGCCTGCTACAATACCTTTGGGTTTTGGCCCGCATTGGTCATAAATTTATCCATTTATGCTTTAGCACATGTACCAAAAGGGATGGGTGAAACATTGGCTTCATTCCCTTTCGGAATTTTAGTGTGTTGCGCAACGTTGTCTACCGGAAGTTTGGTTTTTGCATTTGGTGCGCATTTGGTTCTGGCTTTAAGTATGGAATATTTTTCAATAAGCTATAAGGAAAAAATAGTCAGCGAATGAAATCGCAGTTTGCTCAAAAAACGGTTATAATAACCGGCTCATCCATGGGCATTGGCAAGGTGTTGGCCTTGAACTTGGCAAAACTTGGGGCCAATGTTGTGATCAATGCGCGATCGGTTGACAAACTCAGGGCTACCGAAACGGAAATGAAAGAAATGGGCCTTGAAGTGTTGGCCATAGTGGGTGATATAACTTTAGAATCAGATTGTAGGCGATTGATAGATGGAGCAGTTGCGCGTTTTGGTAGAATAGATATTTTAATAAATAATGCAGGTATTTCTATGCGTGGATCTGTTGAAACTCTTACTCCTCAAGTGATTGCAAAGGTATTTAACTGCAATGCAGTGGCTCCTTATATGCTATCAACAATGGCCATGCCTTTTATTAAACAAAATAAGGGTAGCGTGGTGTTTATTTCGACACTCGCTGCATTAAGAGGTTTGCCATATTTATCGGTTTATGGTTCGGCCAAAATGGCTTTAAAAGGGCTTGCCGAATCTTTGAGAATAGAGCACTTAGGCGATAACATTCATGTAGGCTTAATTTATATTGGCATTACAAAAATTGATCAAAATAAAACGGCATTGGCTTCAAACGGCGAAACGATTAACCTTGATCGACGCGATGGTTTATTTGCTAAGTCTATAGAAGATGTAGCTAAAAATATCGTAAGAAATATTGTGTTAAGGAAACAGACTACGATAATAGGGGTGTCGGGCAAAGTCTATTATTTTATGGTGCGCTTTATGCCTTTAGTCCTTTCATTGATTATAAAATATTCGCACAAACGACTAAAAAAACTCTATTCATAATAAAGGTTTTAGATGGTAAAGCAAATCATCTAATCAAAAATGCCTAACACAACAATACCTACAATTATTTAGATTTGCAGCCCAAGCCCGATTGACCGATTGTGAAACTATCCATCATCATTGTTAATTACAATGTAAAATATTTTTTGGAGCAATGTCTGCAAGCGGTTAAAAATGCTACGAAGGGCCTTGATGCAGAGGTTTGGGTGGTTGATAACAATTCGGTAGACGGGAGCATTGAAATGGTTTCCCAAAAATTTAGTTGGGTTCGATGCATTGTTAATTCTGAAAATTTGGGTTTTTCGAAAGCCAATAATCAGGCCATTTTAGAATCCAAAGGCGAATACATTCTGTTATTAAACCCCGATACGGTTGTCGAAGAAGATTGCTTTATCAAATGCATTGATTTCATGGATAAGCATGCCGAAGCCGGCGCTTTGGGAGTAAGAATGGTAGATGGGCGTGGTAAATTTCTACCCGAATCAAAGCGAGGCTTACCCACACCCGAAGTAGCCCTTTTCAAAATGTTTGGGTTGAATAAGATTTGGCCAAAATCGAAAAAATTTGGGCGATATCATTTAGGCTATCTACCCGAAATGCAAACCAATGAAGTAGAGGTGCTTGCAGGTGCCTTTATGTTTTTGAGGCAATCGGCTTTAGAAAAAGTAGGACTACTGGACGAAACCTTTTTTATGTATGGCGAAGATATTGATTTGTCGTATCGGATAATTAAGGGAGGGTTTAAAAATTACTATTTTCCCGAAACCTCAATTATCCACTATAAAGGAGAAAGTACCAAAAAAGGTTCGGCCAATTATGTAAAAATATTTTATCAGGCCATGGTGATTTTTGCGCGCAAGCATTATAGTGGCAGCAAATCGGGTCTTCTCATTTTATTAATAAATACCTTCATTTATCTTAGGGCTTCGGGGGCATTACTCTATCGATTTTTTAACCGCAATTGGCTCCCTCTTCTTGATAGCACTTTAGTGTTGATTGGGCTGTATGGGTTAAAATTGTATTGGGAAGAACATATTAAATTTATAAAACACTATCCTCCCGAATTAATGACCATTCATGTGCCCTATTATATAGTGTTTTGGGTGGGATTTACGTATTTTAGTTTGGGCTATAAACGCCCTTATACGCTCAAGCGAATAGCCAGAGGAATATTTGTGGGTACCATTGCAATTTTGGCCGTTTATGGATTGTTTCCCGAAAACCTGAGGTTCTCGCGTGGTTTAATAATTTTAGGCGCTGTTTGGGCCATGGGTGTAATGGTTTTTACGCGTCTTTTGGCAAATTTCAGTTGGAAAGGGAAATTTAGTTTCGATACGGTGGGGTCTAATAAATTAATAATAGTTGGGGAGTCTAATGAAGCTAAAAGAGTCTATAACATTATTTCAAACTATAGTCCAGCCCCAAATTTTATAGGCTATGTTTTTACCACTAAAAATGAAACCGAAAGCCTTTGTTTGGGAACAATTGATAAACTCGAAGAAATTGCTACCGTTTTTAAAGCCGAGGAAATTGTGTTTTGCAGCAAAGATGTTTCTGCAAAATCAATCTTGGAATGGATGGTGAAATTGGGATCTAAAAAATTTCATTATAAAATTGCCCCCGAATCGAGTTCATTTATTATTGGAAGCAATTCGAAGAACAGCCAAGGTGAGTTTTTTACCGAAGCCATAATTCTTAATCTAGTCAATGCGTCGGTACGCCGAAAAAAGCGCGCTTTTGATATTGGATTCTCACTTTTTTTATTGGTATTAAGTCCCCTTTCAATTTTATTTCCAAAGCATATTTCCAAAAAATTCAAGAGCTGCATTCAGGTATTAATTGGTAAGAACACTTGGGTTGCCTATGCGCCGTCCGAAGAAAATAAGGTTTTGCCTGCCTTGCGCACGGGTATATTTACCACTACCCAATTGTCGAAAACTAAAATTGAAGACCAAGAAATGATAAATACCCTCAATTACCGATATGCGCGATATTATTCCATCGAACTGGATTTGGAAATAATATGGGTGAATTTTTTTAAATAATATGTCAATACTATGACATTGGAGAGGGGGAATGGAACCACCTTTGACTCATTAATAAAAACAAAATTATGAAGCTAATTACAAAATTAGTTCTGTTGGTGTTAATGTTACTTTGTTTAAGTAACACAGGTTATTCTGCTAATGGAAAGGGAAAAAATTCTCAACCAGATTGCAAAGGAAAAGGAGAGGGTGAAATTGAGAGTATGTCTTTTGGAGGAAGATTTAGAGGTATTTCTGTAAGCAAAAGTTCTTGGCGTGTAAGATGTAGAGGTTTTTGGGGTACTTGTTTTACAATTACTGCACATGATGGATATACAGAAGTATTGATGGGGAATGGTGATATGTATATTTTAGAACCTCCACCAGTTCCAAACCCTACACAGGGAACTGAATTAGATCCTGTCGAAGGAGGTCTTACTGATACTTATGCTTTGGAAATCTCTATTGAAGATGTTACTAAATGGAATCCTATAACCCTTAATTGGGACCCAGCTACTGAATGTAATATTTGGATAGTGGTGTATGTCGTCAAACCAAAGTGGACTTTTTGTTAAGGAGTGTTTCAAACTAATTCAAAGTTAAATTTAAGTTTTTAATATTGGTTGATTTATTTTTTTTAAGGTTTTGATATTCGATTCTTCTATTGCGAATTGATTCTTTTTTTAT
>CAMDXE010000141.1 GCA_945878925.1 Chitinophaga pinensis | reverse complement strand
GGCAGTTTTTTGTACAAGTAGGCCGTTAATATTTTTTTTCCGAAAAAAGAGCCACTGCCCTCATCGCCTAAAATGTAGCCTAAGGCTGGTATAATTTCCGAGATATTTTTTCCATCCGAATAGCACGAATTCGAACCGGTGCCTAATATACAAACTATGCCTTTTTGATCTTTGGCCGTTGCTATCACCGCTGCTTTTACATCGTGGTCGACCACAATTTTTTTGGTTTTGGTAAATATTTTGGCAAGCCCACGTTCAATAATAGCGTTGCGATCGCTGCTTGAAGCGCCTGCGCCGTAAAAATAGATATGAGAAATTAAATCGGCATGTCGCCTTAAGAGTGTATTCTTATTTAGTTCATCCTCAATGAGGTGCTCGTTATGAAAAAAAGGATTGAACCCCATGGTATGAGTTTCAAAACGTTCTCCATTTTCGGAAATAAGAATCCAATCGCATTTGGTTGATCCACTATCGGCTACTAATATCATGGCTTTGTACTTGCATGCAAAATTATTTTAAAATTCAGAATTTGGGTGACCAAAAAATTTAAATCTTTTAGCATTTTGCCATTCCCTTATTCCATATTAACAATAAGATGCCAAACTTAAAAAAAACACAATTGTGGGCCGAAAATAGCAATTAAAAATAAGCAAGCTGTGCTTATGGTTCTAGTAAATTGTTGAGCTGTATCGGCGTTGGGCTTATAAAACCTTCGCCATATTCAACTCCAATGCATCGTCCCATTTCGCGCGATCGGGCTTCTAAAAATTTGAAAAATCCAAGGCTCGAAATGGGCGTTTCGGGCTCCTTACTCTCGGGATTATAAAATTGACTTGAGAAAGCCAAAATACATTCCTTCTTTTTTTCGTACCACGGGGTAATGTCTACTACCACATCAGGAGTGGCATAATAATCTTGAATATAATGAAGTATTCGTTTGGGCCTCCAGGCCGCCAATGAGCCTGTAGTAATCTTCGACAATCCCGATAAAAAACAAGCATTGTGTATCAATTCGGCTGCTCGGCCGTGATCGATATGTCGGTCGTTAAGGGCGTTGGCCAATACCAGTTCGGGTTGATATTTTCTAATGATTTCAATAATTTTAAATTGATTTTCTCGATTATTCTCGAAAAATCCATCGGGCATTCCTAAATTTTCGCGGGCATTAATTCCCATTATTTTCGACGATTTTAAGGCTTCTTCATCTCTAAGTTCTGCCGACCCACGAGTACCCAGTTCTCCACGAGTAAGGTCTACTATTCCTACTTTTTTACCCATTGCAATATGGTGCATTAAGGTTCCCGAACACGAGAGTTCTATATCGTCGGGGTGGGCTGCAAAAGCCAATATATCTAATTTAAGTGCCATAGTTAATCTTCTATTTCAAGCGAACGAATGATGTGTTCGATTTGGTAATCTTCAACAGGGTCGTAAGTGTCCTTAGTATTTGAACCGTATATTTTGGCAAAGGTTTGCCACATTAGGGCGCGCGGAGTGCCTCGGTAATGTTTTAATATTTCATAGGTTGTTTTTCCGGTTTCTCGGTGCACTAGTTTCATGAGCAATAATCCTTGTGTAATCGATAAGTTTTCCAGCTGTTTGGTAAAGTCTTCCTTCAAAGCCTTTTCATGCAGTTTTATGTATTTGTCCTTGGCTCGTTTTGTTTTCAATTGGTTTAAATTGTCCTCTATCATCTGAATTTTAAAGGCCACCAATTTGGCATAGGGCAAGGTTCTTTTTACATTTCTAACCAATCGCAAATATTTTTGATAGGCATCGGGGTCTCTAAGGTCACGTAAAATTACCTCATCAAAGGTATAAACCGGAATGGTATCGCCGTCCACTATTTCATATCTAACCAATCGTGTACGCCTTTTGGTGGTGTCTTGTGCCATTGCATATTCGAAACCAAGGAGGGCAAATAGCAAAATTAAAAAACCATGGCGATTCATGTGCTTGTTAGATTAACTTGAGCGTTGCCATATTAATTGTGACGTTTAACGTTTTATTTTCTTGTAAAAACAGAATGTTAACCATAATAGAACTACGAAACTAAGGCCAATTTTTTAAAAACAGATTTATTTTCTAAGGATAAAAATTTTTATTTCATCAATCCTTCGGCTAGCCAGTTGGCCAAGGCTTGGCGATTATTAGCAATTAAAATGCGACGTTGATCAAATTCGTTGGTTATATTGCCAACCTCAATATATACGCTCAGAGGAAGCGTTTCGCGAAGCGAATATAAATTTCGCGATTCAACTACGCCATTGTATCCTCTATCCTTTTGATGGGTATTGTATTTCGATTTAACGGTTTCGAGCAATTGATCGGCTAATTTTTTGCCAGCTTGGCTACCCGAAAAATGGTAAAAAAACAAATCAATCTTCTTGTCTTCATTTCTGCTATCGATGTGAATTTCGATTAGTTTTTGCTTTGCAGCCCCCTTATGTTCCTTAAATAATTTGTTTACCAAATCGGTGCGCTGTTTTAAGCGTTTTATTTGGTTTAAAGGGATAACCTCGCCATCACACGTTGTTTCGTCGTGGTCGTGCTTTAAGAAAGTGTCATCTCTTATGCCATCATTTTTATCCGAAACAATCATATACACTTTTCCGCCATGCGAAATTAAATTTCGAGCCAATCGAAGCGTGATATCATAGGCATATTCGTCTTCGCATACCATGTTTCCATCCTTAATGCAATTGGCTCCCGGATCGGGACCCCCATGCCCACTTATTAAGTAAAATACCTGATTTTTTAAGCTATTGTCAACAACTGCTACTTCGTCGTTTTTGCCCAACAATGCGTAATTAGTGGTAAAGGGCGCAAACTTTGGTTGGCTAGCATAAAAAAAATTTAGGGGCACCCAAATGTCGCCGCCTTTTGCTAAGCTTGATTTTTTTAGCCCCAATCGACTAAGTTTCTCGTTATACGCTTGAATGCTTTTAGCCAATTTGTAATCTTTAATGCCTACCGATTGTCGGATATTTATATTGTTGAAGGGGTAAATTCGAATAGGCATTTTGTATTTTTTTCCTTTCGACAAATTGCTTGAAGCTTCCATTTGATTAAACAAAATGAAAGAGTCGGCGTCGATGCCATCGAGTAGAAATTTTTTTGAAAGGGTTTCTACATCCATAGCTTCCTGCGGACTATAGGTGCAATACGTAAACGATTGACCAAAAATGGGGAACCATCCCAATACACATATCAACCCTATGAACCGAATTTTATTGCCAACCATCTTTGCCTATAAGAGGCACAAATCTAAAGTTACCCAATTCCTTTTGTGAAATTTTATTGTCAACAGATTTTTCAATCAAGATCATTTTTTGCAGTTTTAAATCGCCGATTGGAATAATGGCCTTTCCTCCAGGTTTTAATTGTTCGAGCAATTGTTCGGGCAATTTTGGTGCGGCTGCCGTTACAATTATTTTATCGTAAGGCCCGTGTGCAGCCAAACCAAGAGTGCCATCGCTTAAAAATAATTTTACCGTTGGGCCAAATTCTAAAAGTATTTTTTTGGCTTGAATATGTAATTTTTCGATGCGTTCAATGGAATATACGTTAGCGCCCATAGTGGCCAAAATGGCGGCCTGATATCCAGAGCCAGTTCCTATTTCTAAAACCTTTTCGCCAGCTTTAATGTTTAATGCCTGTGTTTGGAAAGCCACTGTAAAGGGTTGCGAAATGGTTTGATTTTCGTCAATCGGCAAGGCCACATCATCGTAGGCCCTTTCTTCAAAATCTTTCGAAAGAAATAGATGACGCGGTATTTTGGCAAATGCATTCAAAACACTTACATCGCTAATTTTTGAGGCAGCCAAATGATTAACAAGGTTGGTTCGGCGGCCTTGATGCTTATAGGAATCTTTTCTAATGTTCAACTTTTAGTACACTTAATGATAATCTTTTTTTTAAGTAGTTCTAATAATAACCGTTTTTCGTGGAGTAATTGTCAGAAATATTCCGCAATATTATTAAAGTTGGGTTAGTTGGTAAGAAAAACTTTTTACCAATTATTAACCCAGGGCAGCCCGATATGGTTTTATCGGGTAATTCAACCAATAATTGGATGCTTTTGGGTGGATTTGAAAGCGATATGGAGGGACTGCATAATTATGGGTCGCTTAACGAATTGCTCATGCAATGCGATGCGGTCATCATAAATGATTTGATGCATGCCAATTTTTCGGAGCTACAGCATATCATTCGCCATTGTAAGCATGTGTTTATAAATCAATCGTTTCCTTTGCATGCTGACGAATTAATACTCTTAAATAATCTAGCCGATGAGGCCGGTGTAGTAGTTCAAATGGGTTTGCAACATCGCTTTTCTGAACTGTTTGTTTCAGTTAAAGACAAATCAATCACGCCCCGACTTATCGAAACAAACCATTTTTGCCAATACAAGCGCAAATCAACTCATCTCTCGATTATCTCAGATATTTTATTGGTTGATTTGGATATGATAATGAACAAAGTTAATTCGAGCATAAAGCATATTTCGGCCACAGGTGTAGGTGTTATATTCAACGATCCTGATATAATTAACGTGCGCATCGAATTTCAGAACGCCTGTATAGCCAATATATCCGGTAGTAAAATAGCCATTAACGATATTCATAAAACCCGTTTTTATCAAAATGACAGTTATTATACCGTCGATTATATTGCCAATACCTTAAAGCATTTTAACTCTTCCGACGAGTCGTTTTGGGAAAACACCGATGAAAGCGAATGCTTGAATGGCAATGTTGAAACCTTCAAATCGTTCGACCCTAAAAACGTTGCCATACGTGAATTAGATGCATTTTTTAATGCGATTAATTTAAAAATTAAATCACCGGCCTCACTTTTTGACCACTTAGCGATTAAATTTGTAGCTGAAAAAATATACGATCAGCTGGAGAGAAATTTCGTGGGAAAATGCGGTTAGCCATAAAATACTATTATTTATTATTCTTAATATTGGGCTGGGGATGTCAATCGTTCGACAAAATCGAACCCATACCAGCCTATGTCTACATCTCTAGTTTTAACCTTTCGGTTAATTCTGATGGATCGCAAGGGAGCAATGCTCATGATATAAAAGATGCCTGGATTTTTGCAAATGGAACCCTTATAGGTGTGTTCGAATTGCCTTGTATGGTTCCTATCTTAAAGAAAGATTCGGTTGTGATAACGGTATTTGCAGGTATAAAAGTAAACGGACAGAGCAACAACCGCAAATTCTATCCATTTTATGAAGTGTATGCAAAAACGGTTTTCCTCAAATCAGCCGAAATAGATACCCTTAAACCCGTAATAAAGTATAAATCTGGCGTTGTTTTTAAATGGATAGAAGATTTTGAAGACCTTGCTGTTTCGATGGAAAAAACAGGAATAACTCGTACGGTGGATACCTTAAAAATTACAGGACTGCCTAACGAAGTGTTTCAATATGGACAAGGTTCAAACCGATATTCGGGCAAAGTAGATTTTAGGCATAAGAAGGGAACCTTCGAAAACAGCAGCATTGGAGTTTATGATTTACCACGATTAAGTTCGGATGTTTATCTCGAAGCCAATTATAAATCAGATGTCCCTATAACGTTCGGCCTTTACCCTACAAGTGGCGCCTCGCTTGATGTGGGTATTCCTGTATATTTTGGATTTGCATCGCCTAATGAATGGAAAAAAGCGTATATCCGTCTGTCCGACGATGTAAACAGTAGTGCCAATGCAGGAAAAAAATTTAGAATTTTGATTAATGCAGTCAATAAAGTAGATAGTTCTGCCGTTATA
>CAMDXE010000140.1 GCA_945878925.1 Chitinophaga pinensis | reverse complement strand
ATGGATAGGCCATTCGAAGAACACATTGAACCACCACCCCAATTTATCAAACAGGGGGTTCTTTTTTGAAAATAACAAACTGGATGCCGTTAACACAGAAAAACCAATACCTTTGACTCTGAATAAAAAACGTTTAGGACACTATTGAAGAATTATTAAAGTATTTAATCAATTAAGAAAAATGCTTAGGCACTAACTTAATGTTTTATTAAATCTTGATCCAAAGAAATTTCTTCCCTTATCATAAAACACGTTAAACAAAAGCCCTGTTATTACAATGCCTATTCCAAGACATGCAATTTTGCTTGGTATTTCATCAAAAAAGATAATCCCGTTGATGATAGCATAAATAATGCCCATATTGGTAAATATAGCAATGGTTCCTACCTCCTCATTTTGGTAGGCTAGAGTCATATAATATTGGGCTGCTTGTGTCAAAATTCCCATACAAACAATATATCCCCATTCTAAACATGTGGGCCATTGAAAACCCCCATAGATGCATAATAAAACTAATGAAATGGGGATGGTGATGATTGAAAAATGAATAAGAACCACATTAGGATCTTCGGATGCCCCAATATATCGTATGCAGTTATAAGCTCCTGCCGCCGCAACGCAGCCACACAATCCGGCAAGTAAACCTACATTTGAGGCATTCAATTCAAGTAAGTTAGAATTCGAACTTTGGGTAAGGGCTATCCCTGTAAAACATATCACCAAAAATACCCATTGAATTTTATTGAGGCGTTCGCCTAAAAATAAAAATCCAAAAAAAGTTGTAAAAAAAGGAGTGATATAATGCACCAAGGTAGCCGTAGCCAAAGGCAAGGCCTGCACACTTTTAAAAAACAGAATTAAGGAAATAGCTCCCAATGTACCTCTCAAAAAAAGAACTGGTCGCCGGCTTCCAAGCCACGAAATTCTTTTTCGTTTTATGATAATAAAGCAAATAAGGGTGGTAAAAATAGAACGAAACAGGGTAAGTTCGTAAACAGGTAAATTGGAAAGCAGTTTTACAAATACATTCATCCCTGCAAAAAGCAAGGTGGCTATAAAGATGCTCTTTACCCCTTTCGACATTTTTTATTTAAAACCTGATAGGTTTTGCAAAACCTATCAGGTTCAATTTACAAAACTAAAGTACACTATTCATGCTTCTCACAGCTTCGGCACTTTTAGCAAATGAAGCTTTTTCAGCATCGTTGAGGTCAAGTTCAACAATTTTTTCCCAACCATTTTTACCAATAATAACAGGTACTCCAAGGCATATATCGCTTTGACCATAGTCCCCATCCAAATACACGCAGCAAGGAAACAAACGTTTTTGATCGTTTACGATGCTATCCACCAAACTGGCCACTGCTGCTCCAGGAGCATACCAGGCCGAAGTGCCTAATAGGCCTGTAAGTGTAGCGCCACCAACCATGGTGTCGGCACTTATTTTAGCTAAGGTTTCGGCATTGGCAAACTGCGAAACCGGCACCCCCATGTAGGAGGCCAAACGGGTTAATGGTATCATGGTGGTATCGCCATGCCCCCCAATTACCATGCCATTTACATCGTTAGCCGAGCAATTAAGGGCCAAGGATAAATAACATTTAAAGCGCGCACTGTCCAAAATGCCGCCCATGCCTATAATTCTGTTTTTGGGTAGTCCCGATGATTTCAAAGCCAAATACGTCATGGTATCCATTGGGTTGCTAACAATTACAATTACGGCTTCAGGCGAATGGGCCAAAACATTTTCAGTTACCCCTTTAACAATACCCGCATTAATTCCTATTAATTCTTCACGCGTCATTCCGGGTTTTCGAGGAATTCCACTCGTAATAACCACAACATCGCTATGGGCGGTTTTCGAATAATCGCCGGTTGTTCCCGATATTTTTGTATTAAAGCCATTTAAAGTGGCCGTTTGCATCATGTCTAATGCTTTGCCTTCGGCAAATCCTTCTTTAATATCCAACAAGACTATTTCACTTGCTATGCTTCTGAAAGCCAACGCATCGGCTGTTGTTGCACCTACATTACCGGCACCTATTACACTTATTTTCATACTTTGTATTGGGGAGTTTATAAATATTTTGCGAAGCTACAATTACATTTAATAATCTCAAATCCTACTTCTTCACAATTTGCTTACTATTTTTAAAATAGAATTAGATTTGTGTAATAAAAAATTAAGCATGATTCATAAAGTTATAGTACCTGATAGTAGTTCCATAAATGTAACACTGGATATACCTAAAGATTACATAGGCAAAGAGATAGAAATCATTGCCTTTATAAAAAAAGATGGATTAAAAACCAAACCCTTATCTCCCACATTAAAAGGACCAAAATTGACAATTGATGAGTTTCAGGATTGGATAAAAGCTGCCGAGGACTCTCCAACAATGTCATTAGATGAAGCAAAACAAAAATGGGAAGTAAAAAAACAAGCAATACTAAATCGTATGAAATTAGGGTAACTGAAAATGCCAATAAAGATTTTGATGAAATAACTGATTATATTGAATTTGTTAATTTTCAACCCTCAAATGCAATAATGGTAGGTGAATCCATAATTTTTTCAATTAGCAAAATCTTAGCTAATCCTCACTCATACAAAGAGTGCAAGTATCTCCCGACAAAAATAAAAATGTATCGACAAACTCTATGTTTGTCTTGGAATATATTTTATAGGATACGAGATTATGAGATTGTAATCTTGGGAATTTTGCACACAGCCCGAAAACCATCCATAATTAAAAAGTTAAGAAGTGTAAAATAAGAGCTTAAACCTCAATAACTGGAATATTTCCCTCTACCACCAAACGCCCTTCTGTTTTGGCTTTCACCTCATCAATGGTCACACCGGGTGCAATTTCTATTAGCTCAAAACCGCGTTCAGTAATATTAAAAACACCTAATTCGGTCACCACTTTTTTTACACAACCCAAGCCAGTTATAGGAAGGCTGCATTTTGAAAGCAGTTTACTTTCGCCTGCTTTGTTTACGTGCTGCATAGCCACGATAATATTTTTGGCAGAGGCCACTAAATCCATGGCTCCTCCCATGCCTTTCACCATTTTTCCCGGAATTTTCCAATTGGCTATATCGCCGTTATCGGCCACTTCCATAGCGCCTAAAACCGTAAGATCAACCCTGCCGGCACGTATCATCCCAAAACTCATGGCCGAATCGAAAAAAGCCGAACCGGGAACGGTTGTAATCGTTTGCTTGCCTGCATTAATTAAATCGGCATCTTCCTCCCCTTCTATGGGAAAGGGCCCCATTCCCAACAATCCGTTCTCCGACTGAAGAACTACTTGAACGCCTTCGGGAATATAATTGGCCACAAGGGTGGGGATGCCAATTCCTAAATTTACATAATAGCCATCCTCTAATTCACGGGCTATACGTTTTGCTATTTGGTTTTTGTCGAGCATGGGTTAATTTGAAAATTTGAAAATGTGGGAATTTGATAATTTGAAAATGTGATAATTTGAAAATGTGATAATTTGATAATGTGATAATTTGATAATGTGGGAATTTGAGAATGCGATGATTATATTTATTAATGTCGTGCTTTTGTTGTTGAAATTATTTTGGATAAAATTTTAATGATTTCTTGAATCTCTAATAGTAGGGTTTCGCAATTTGGATAGTTTTTCGAACGCTGACATAAAAGCAACCAATACTCCGTTTCATCGGCTTCTTTAGCGGCTATTTTCAGTTTATGTACAAAATCAACGGCACTTTCTGCATTTTGAGCTTCTCTAACATTTGCACCAATCGAAGTGCCTGATTTTAAAAGTTGATTTGAAATAATAAATTTTTTTATACTTTCAAGCAACTCACAGAACTCAATTATTTGAAGCGCAAAATTTAATGATTTCTCAACAATGATATTTTTTTTATCGTCCTGCATTATTTCAAATCGCTATTCGTAAAACATTTAATCATTAGATTCATTTATACTTCCAATCGACACATTTTCAAATCTCCAAATTTTCAAATTATCACATTATCAAATCTCCACATTTCCTCATTTTCAAATTTCCTCATTTTCAAATTTTCAAATTAACCGTCCTTTGCTCAATACGTTTTTCATAGTTAATTCCCTGAAAAATGCAATTCACATAAATTCCCGGAGTATGTATATGGTCAGGATTCAACTCTCCTACCGGAACTAATTCTTCCACTTCGGCAATTGTGTATTTTCCGGCCATAGCCATTAGCGGGTTAAAATTTCTGGACGTTGCCCTGAAAATTAAATTGCCTTGAGTATCGCCTTTCCATGCTTTTACGATAGCAAAATCGGCCTTAAACGCATGTTCCATTAAATACGTTTTACCATCAAAAACGCGGGTTTCTTTTCCAATGGCCACTTCAGTTCCCACTCCGGCTGGGGTATATATTACCGGCATTCCATAGCCTGCTGCCATCGCCCTTGTGGCTAAAGTTCCTTGAGGGATGAGTTCAACCTCCAATTCGCCACTTAGCATTTGCCGTTCAAATTCTTCATTTTCGCCTACATAGCTCGATACCATTTTTTTAACTTGCTTTTGTTGAAGCATCAGCCCTATGCCAAAATCGTCAACTCCGGCGTTGTTACTTATGCATGTTAAGTTTTTAACTCCTTTAGCAACCATGGCATTGATGCAATTTTCGGGAATACCGCATAATCCAAATCCCCCCAAAAGTATTGTCATTCCATCGGAAACGTCTTTTATGGCCTCCTCGGCATTATTAACCACTTTGTTCATTTTACTTCTAAAATTATGCTTGCAAAATTAAGGGAGCTGTGGGCAATTTTTATGAACACAAAAAATTTAATTCACCGCAATTCGCAAACTATAGCATACCCCTTTTGCGTATATTCACAAAACATTGATTATAATTGCATATAAAAGGCAGTACCCAGCGCTACTTAATTAAATTCCTATTGAAAAAAATTTTAATTCTTTATGGCTTTATTCTTCTTAATGCCATGGCTTATGCGCAAACCTATGGCAATGAATGGATTAATTTTAACCAAGATTATTACAAAATTAAGATTGGAAAAGAAGGGATTTATAAACTTAACTATTCAACCCTTAATGCCATAGGATTTCCGGTTTCTTCTGTAAATCCTAAAAATATACAACTTTTTATTAACGGCCAGGAACAACCCATCCTTGTGACCGGCGAAGCTGATTCAAAGTTTGACAATACAGATTATATAGAGTTTTATGGAACCTATAATGATGGTAAATTAGACGCACCCTTATATCCAAATGCATCCGAACAACCGCATCAATACATGAGCTTGTATTCGGATACGGCTACTTATTTTTTAACTGTATCGGCAACAATTGCAGGCAAAAGAGTGGCCGTAAACAACGACACAAATTATGCGGGCAAAACGGCTGATCCTTATTTTATGTATGAGCAAGTTAATTGGTACGATGCCAAAAAAGGCGGTTCTTTTTGGGATGGATATGGTTTTTCGGCTGAAGGATTTCATTCTGAATATACCGAAGGCGAGGGCTGGTCATTAACAAGTTCTGGAGGGGGTTCTTCAATAACGTTTTCAACTCCATATTTAAGCTCCATAGGGCCCAATCCTTACATCGAAGTATTGGCTCACCCTAGAGGAAATAATGTAAGTGCATATGATTTGGATGGGTTCAACAATGGACTTGAACTATCTTTTCAACCTTCGGGAAAGGTCATTGAACAAAAAAGAGTGAAAGGCCTATCGCGCTATTTATTTCAAGATGTAAATCGTCAGCATAAAGTGGACTAATATTATTCAAATATAAGGGA
>CAMDXE010000139.1 GCA_945878925.1 Chitinophaga pinensis | reverse complement strand
TTCTTTAATACGGGCGGCTTTACCAATTTTGGTACGTAGATAAAACAAGCGAGCTCGTCTAACTTTACCTCGTCGCAATACATCAATTTTATCAATGTTTGGGCTATTTAACGGGAAAATACGCTCAACACCAATACCACCTGAAATTTTACGTACGGTAAAAGTTTCGGCAGTACCACTGTTTCGACGCTGAATTACAACGCCTTGAAATTGCTGAATTCGTTCTTTAGTACCCTCCTTAATTTTATAATGCACACTCACTGTATCGCCAGCCGAAAAATCTGGAACATCTGTTTTTTTGTATTGTGCCTCTACGTGTTTAATTAAATCCATTAGACTTGTTTTTAAAGGCCGCAAAACTACAAATTATTTGTTTGAAAACAAGAGAATTTAAATATTATTTGCATTAAAGTTAAATGTCGAACAAGAATAAAAAATTAGAGGGGATTGTTTACAGTACAAATCCCGACTACGAAACAAAAAATACCGAGCAATTTGATAGAGAAACACTTATACCCTCGAAGCAAAATTTATTGGTACGCCTCTCCACACAAGGCCGAGGCGGAAAAAAAGCATCTGTCATTCAGCGATTTATAGGAAGCGAAGAAGATTTAGAAAATTTGGCACAAAAAATTAAAAAATATTGTGGAACCGGCGGAGCAGTAAAAAATGGAGAAATAATAATTCAAGGCGATCTAAGCCAAAAAATTGTAGATTATTTGCTTTCAGCCGGATACAAGGCAAAAAAAGGGTAGGGTATGCAATTTAGATTTTTTATAAACTGCGCGTTTTTGTTCCAAATTTGCCCTTAATTTAGGCTTTCAATCGTTGGCGATGCTATTCAATTTATGGTCTTATTGAGGTAATTTATTACTTTTGCACTCTGTTTACAAAACAAGTTTGAATGAAACATCACGTATTAGTAGAACAAATAATATCAAAAGCAGCGACGGCTCATATTCAATTAAGCGTTGAACAATTAATAGAAAAAGCCTTACTAAATAAAGAAGGGCAAATTACCGACAACGGCGCATTTGCAGCCAATACCGGCGAATTTACTGGCCGTAGCCCAAAAGATAAATTTGTAGTGGAAGACGACCAAACAAAAGAGGTTGTATGGTGGGGCGACGTTAACAATAAAATTGAATCTCATAAATTCGAATCTTTATTAACCAAGGTAATAAATCATTTAGAGAATCGCGAAGTATTTGTTAGGCAAAGCTATGCCTGCGCCGATGACGACTATCGTTTGAACATTGAAGTGGTTACCGAAACAGCCTATCAAAATATTTTTGCTAATAATTTATTTTTAAGACCAAGCTCTGAAGATCTAACGGTTCAAAATCCTGAATGGTTAATTATTGCTGCCCCTTCGTTTCATGCCAATCCATCGGTTGATGGCACAAGGCAACATAATTTTACCATGATCGATTTCACCAAAAAAATTATTTTGATAGGAGGGTCGGGGTATACAGGCGAAATTAAAAAAGGAATTTTTACAGTCTTAAATTATGTATTGCCACACCAAAAAAAGGTATTATCCATGCATTGTTCAGCCAATATTGGCTTACAAAACGACACTGCAATTTTCTTTGGCCTTTCGGGAACAGGCAAAACAACCCTTTCGGCCGATCCTAACCGAAAACTCATAGGCGACGATGAACACGGCTGGGCCAATCATTCAGTTTTTAATTTCGAAGGAGGCTGTTATGCTAAATGTGTAGATCTCTCACAGGAAAAGGAACCTCAAATATGGAGTGCCATTAAAAAAGGCGCCTTGGTTGAGAATGTGCGATTTTTTACAGGAACCAATCAGGTTGATTATTCCGACATTTCCATTACCGAAAATACACGTGTAGCTTACCCAATTGACTTTATAGAAAATATTGCATGCCCATCGGTAGGCGCAATACCCGAAAATATTTTCTTTTTAACAGCCGACGCTTTTGGTGTATTGCCCCCCATATCAAAATTAACGCCCAACCAAGCCATGTACCACTTTATATCGGGCTATACCGCAAAAGTTGCAGGCACCGAAGCAGGTGTTACCGAACCTCAAGCTACATTTTCGGCTTGTTTTGGAAAAGCATTTTTACCCTTACATCCAGCAAAATATGCCGAAATGCTTGGACAAAAATTAAATTCAAATCCAAATATTAAAGTTTGGTTAGTTAATACAGGATGGAACGGCGGTCCCTATGGCGTAGGTGCGCGCATGAAACTTGCCTATACAAGGGCGATGATTACAGCTGCCCTCGAACATAAATTTGATGAGGTGGAATTTTCGACCCATTCGGTTTTTGGAGTTTCTATGCCTTTATCGTGCCCAAATGTCCCAAGCGAATTGCTCAACCCGCGAAATACATGGGCCGATGCATTAGACTACGATAACAAGGCCAATCATTTGGCCGAATTGTTTAATGCTAATTTTAACCAGTATGCCGATGGGTGCAGTCAGGATATACTTTCGGCAGCGCCAAAAGCACAAGCAAGTGCTTAGGCCATACACCAATTAAGGATTCTCTGAAGATTTCTTTTCTCTTAAGTAAGTCGTAAACACGGGTATTGCGGTGATAATTATTAAAAATAGCACCACTAATCCCAAATGATCGTCTAAGTCAGGAATTACCTTGGCTAAGTAATAGGCGCTTAGGGTCATCGCCGATGTCCATAATATGGAGCCAATAATTGTATATCCCAGAAACAACTTCTTTTCCATTTGAATAACCCCACTAAGTATAGGCGCAAAGGTTCGGATTATTGGCAAAAACCGACCTATAATCAAAGACTTTCCACCATGGCGCTTGTAAAATGAACGGGTTATTTTAATGTATTTTTTCTTAAAAAAAATAGAATCGTTGCGGGTAAATAACTTTGGCCCAACTTTTAGCCCAAAATAATACCCAGTCAAGTTACCCAATATAGCCGCTACATTTAATCCTAACATTAAGGTTATAATATTAACGTCTAAAACATGCGTACTGCACAATATTCCTGCGGTAAATAACAAAGAATCGCCCGGTAAAAAAAAGCCTATAAACAAGCCGGTTTCAGCAAAAACAATAAATAATAACAGACCTAAACCGCCAATTTTTATCAAATTTTCGGGAACAAAAAGTTTTGGAATTTGTTGAATAAACTCTTCCATAAATGCTCGGCTAAAATAGGATATATTTGGATGTATAGTATAAAAATAAATTAAATAGCAAAGGGGTGAATATTAACCACAAAACGGCTAATCGTTAAAAAAAACAAACCTTCAATGTGTTTTGAGAATATATTAATTTACTTTGCATACTTAAATACCATGAAACCATCTTCTATCATTCTACCCCTATGTTGTATCCTGTTGATTTTGAACATAGGATGTAAGGACGACGACCCAAAACCGTTTAAGCAAGATGTAGAGCTTTCTATCGAACACCAATGGAACGATAGTTCGCTAAAATTAAACAAGGCCTATTATTGGGATCACGATTTTATTACCGATACCATAAGCACCACAACGCTTACCTATCATATTAATAATTTAAATTTGATTACTGCCGACAATCAACTTATACCAGCTCATCTGCAATATTATATGATTGACCTTGAATCGAAAAGTGTTCTGCCTGAGGGTATTAAATTTACCAGCCCAAAAGAAGGCGTAAATTATTATGTAACAGCTCTAGAATTTACGATTGGCGTAGCCGATTCGCTTACAAATAAATTAGGAAAACTAAACTCAATATTTATTGCACCCATGTATTGGGGAATGACACAGGGGTATATTAATTTCAAATACGAAGCCTTGTCGCCACAAGCCAACAATTCGGCATTAATCTACCACATAGGCGGCTATACAAAACCGTATTTAAATGCAAGAACAATCAGGGTTGCTTTTGATAAACCGTATTACCTGAATAAAAATAACAGCCTAACGCTTTCGGCCAATATCTTCAAATTATTTAATTCGGCAAATTTTATTGATGTCAGGCAAATCGATCTGATACATTCACCCAATGCCAACAGCAAGCTTATAGCTGATAATATGGCTTCGATGTTCAAATTTTTATCGTTTAAATAATAGCCATCCACCTTTTAAAACGAGCATGAAGCACAAAAATTATTTTAATTTTTAATGAAGATTATTGTTACGGGAGCAACGGGTATGGTGGGCAATGCGGTGTTGCGCCAGGCAATTTCCGATCCTAATATTAGCCAAATAACGGCTTTGGTCAGAAACCAACTTACGCTTTCTTCTCCAAAATTAAATACCATTTACCATACCGATTTTTTAGATTATTCGGCTTTAAAAGATGTGTTTTTAAATCATGATGCCATAATTTGGTGTTTGGGAATATCGCAAACTCAGGTCAATAAAGCGCGCTATAAAGAAATAACTTATGATTATGCAGTGGCCGCAGCAAGCCAAATCGTTAAATTAAATCCAGCAATGACCTTTGTGTTTGTAAGCGGCGAGGGTGCCGACCAAAGCGGTAAAAGCTTGAGTCGATTCGCTCGCATTAAAGGTCAAACCGAAAACGCTTTAAATCAACTGGGGTTAAAAACCTTGTATATAATTAGGCCAGCAGGAATATGGCCTGTATTTAAAAACAATAAAACTGCGTTCGTCAACAAACTCATCCTCCCTTTTTATCCATTAATTGCAGCCATTGTGCCAAATTTTGTTATAAAATCGGCCGACTTAGCAGTTGCCATATTAAACATCATACACCTTGGTCCCCAACAAAAACTTTTTAATCCTAAAAACCTAAAGGAATGGGCGCGTATAGAATCTAAGACATCACTTAAATAATATAAAACATGAAAGCATATATATTTCCGGGACAAGGAGCCCAATTTGTGGGTATGGGCAAAGACCTATACGATAGCAATCCTAAAGCAAAAGCGCTGTTTGAACAAGCCAACGAACTTTTGGGTTTTAGAATAAGCGACGAAATGTTTGAAGGAACCGCCGAAGGGCTAAAGCAAACTCGAATAACCCAGCCGGCCGTTTTTCTTCACTCCGTCATTAAGGCCCTGTGTTTAGAAAATTTTAAGCCAGATATGGTTGCAGGCCATTCCTTAGGAGAGTTTTCGGCATTGGTGGCCAACGGAACTCTCACTTTTTCGGATGGATTGTTGTTGGTTTACAAACGCGCCTTAGCCATGCAAAAGGCATGCGAATTAAATCCCTCTACTATGGCGGCAGTGCTTGGATTAGAGGATAATAAAGTGGAAGAAATTTGTGCATCCATTACCCATGAAATTGTGGTGGCAGCCAATTATAATTGCCCGGGACAATTAGTCATTTCAGGGAGTATAGAGGGGGTAACTGTAGCCTGTGAACAGTTAAAAACTGCTGGAGCTAAACGTGCTTTGATACTTCCGGTAGGCGGAGCCTTTCATTCGCCTTTAATGCAGCCCGCACAAGCCGAACTGGAAATTGCCATCCAAGCTACGGAATTCAAAAACCCCATTTGCCCTATCTACCAAAATGTTAGCACTACTGCAGTAAGCGATCCCTCTCAAATTCAAAATAATTTAATAAAACAGCTCACCGCGCCAGTAAAATGGACACAAAGCATATTGCAAATGATAGAAGACGGGGCTACACTTTTTACCGAAATTGGTCCTGGCAATGTATTGCAGGGGCTGGTGAATAAAATAAATCGCGACGTTCAAACGGCAGCGGGGTAATTATTTTTTTTGATTGTCATGCTAATCGTTGCTTGTTATTCTAAACTACTCCGTGCAGCATGACAATCGTAGTTTTTGTCATTCCGAGCGCAGGGAGGAATCTAGCATATTAGAGATGAAGATGCTTCCCCGATAAAAAATCGGGGTTCAGCATGACAATTGTAGTTTTTGTCATTCCGAAGTTAGCAGCTTGCCCCAATTTTTATCGGGGAGGAATCTCTAAGTC
>CAMDXE010000138.1 GCA_945878925.1 Chitinophaga pinensis | reverse complement strand
GGGGGGAGGCTTCAACTATAAAATCCCAAATGCTTCGCATTTTAGGTCTTTTTTATTTTTATCCGATTTTAAGCTTCGCTTAATCGTCTAAAAACAAAAAATCCCAGGTTTGCAACCTAGGATTTTTACTTGGCGGAGACTGAGAGATTCGAACTCTCGATACAGTTACCCGTATACAAACTTTCCAGGCTTGCTCCTTAAACCACTCGGACAAGTCTCCAAAAAAATAGGATTGCAAAAATACGCTATAACCCAAATACTTTTTTCGAATTATTTGTAGTTATTTCGGCCACTTCGGCCACATCTATTTCAAAAATTTCAGCTAATTTATTTGCTATCAATGGAATATAACTGCTTTCGTTTCGCTTGCCACGGTATGGCGTGGGAGGCAAATAGGGCGCATCGGTTTCCAACACGAGGCTATCAATTCCAATTGTTTTTAATATTAAAGGCAGGGTTGAATTTTTATACGTAACCGAACCGCCAATGCCTAAATAAAATCCTATTTTAATAAGTTCGTGGGCTTCGTTTTCGTCGCCCGAAAAGCAATGAAATACGCCTCTTAATTTTTGAAGGTTTTCGTCTTTGATGAGTTTTATAAGCGGCTGGGTAGCTTCTCTCGAATGTATGGATACTGGCAAATTAAGTTTAATGGCCCATTGAGCTTGTTCGACAAAAGCATTTTTTTGTATTTCAAACGTGCTTTTATCCCAATATAAGTCCATCCCAATTTCACCAACCCCATAATAGGTATCCGAAATAAGCTCCTCATAAATCAATTCCAATTGACCTATATAATTTTCATCTACACTGCAGGGATGCAAACCCATCATCGGAAAATAATTCATGGGATGGGCAGAACAGGTTTTTTTTAGAGCAGCAATGGATTGGACGTCAATATTGGGAACAAAAACGTGGCTTACATGGTTTTCAAGACAGCGGCTAAAACAAAGCTCCGAATCATTGGCAAATTCATCCGCATAAACATGGGCATGGGTGTCGGTAAATATCATTTTACCACTTAAGTTTTTGTTTGTTCAAAAAAGCATCGATGCCAGCTTTGCAATCGTCAGATTCTCGTGTTTGGGCATTCATCTCGCATGCATATTTCAAAGCCTCATCCATAGTTAGGCCATCCAGGGCATTGTACATTTTTTTTAACATCGACAAAGAGTTTTCACTCGAGTTTTCGATAAGCTTAAGTGTCCAATTATGGACATAGGCTTCCATTTCTTCTTTGGCAACAACCTGAGTCACCAATCCCAATTCTAATGCACGCGCGGCCGAAATTATTTCGCCGGTAAATAGCAATAATTTGCTTTGAGTTTCTGATAATTTTTTGCGTAAAAAAACAAAAACAATAGCCGGAATAAACCCAATACGTGTTTCAGTATAGCCAAATGTGGAATTTGGTGTGGCAAAACAAAAATCACAAATGCTGGCCAAGCCACATCCACCTGCTAAGGCAGGTCCATTAACCATCGAAATGATGGGTTTCGAACAGGCGTATATTTGCTTGAATAATTCAGCTAGATTTTCGCTGTCTTTCAAATTATTTTCAAAAGAATTGGATTGCAATTGCTTCAAATAGGCTAAATCGGCGCCTGCACAAAAGACATCGCCCGACGACTTTATAACGATGGCCCGTATCTGTTTTTCGCTTTCAAGTTCATTGATAGCCTGTTTTAGCTCCTCAACGAATTCTGCATTCAGTGCATTTCGCTTTTCAGGCCGATTTAAAATAAGGTAGCCAATGCGATCCTTTATTTCGATAGTAATGTAGGTCATAATAAATAAAGCCTCCTCTGGGTGCAGAGGAGGCTTCAAATGTACATCGTAATTATTATTTGTTGATAGTTACTTTTTGTGTCGTTGTCGAACTTCCATTGGTAACTTTAACCAAGTAAATTCCATTTGCTGCATTCAAATCTACGGTATAGGTTGATTGGAATGGTGTAGCGTCAATTGTTTTAATTTTATCGCCTAACACATTATAAATAGATATGGCAATATTAGCCTTTGGATCTTCAACATTTATGGTAAAATTGCCTTGGTTAGGGTTAGGATAAATGGATGTTCCTGTGGTTTTGTTTATGTTTTTTACATCGCCGCTGATAAAAACATCTTTGCAGCTTTCGGAGAAGCATCCTGCAGCATTAACTACGGCCAAACAAACGGTATAATTGCCCGATTTGAAATTTAAATAGTCATACTTAGGTTTAAATACGGTTGAGTTTCCTCCGTCGCCAAATCGCCACTGGTACAAGGTGTTGCCTGCTTGCGTGGGAGTAAAGTAAACAGATCGTCCGCTTTTTGTAAACGTAAAGTCAGATTTTGGTTTGGCATTTACCGATACTTGTTTGTTTATCGAATCGGAGCATCCACCAGGTACTATAGCTACCAACGTCACGTTGAAGGTTTGCGAAATTCCATTGATGGTGTAGCGGTGTCTTGGCGATTGAGAAGCCGAGGATGTGGCATCGCCAAATTTCCAATTATAGATCAAATTACCTAGTGAAACGGTCGATTTATTGGTAAAAACAGCATCGTCGTCTTCGCATACATCGGCTATGGTAAAATCGGCTTTCGATTGCAATTTTACAGCTACTTCTTTCGAAACGATGTCTTTACAGCCATTATTCGAAACCAAGGTTAGGGTTACCATTTTCTTGCCAACTACACTAAACAACTTTGTTGGATTTTCTAAAGTAGTGCTGCCTTCGCCAGCAAAATTCCAGTTAAACGTGGTTAGCCAACCTGTAGGTTTTTTGCCAGTAAACGTGAAATCAATAGGCGTTAAATTGCAGGCAGGTCCCCATGTAAAGCTTGCATCGGGCGATTCATTTAAAACAACCGATTTGGTTATAGAATCTAAGCATCCAAATTCAGATACGGTTTTCAGTTTTACTTGACGTGTTGTTGCATTGGCAAATTGGTGATTTGGGCTTGCAAAATTCGATATTCCGCCATCTCCAAAATCCCAGGTATAACCCATGTTTCCCATTTTAATGGTCGACTCATTGGTAAATTGTATATCGGTTTTGTCGCAAATTGAGCCCATAGGCAAACTGTATTTTGCTACAGGATTGGCAAATTGATTGGCATTTTTCGACATTTCCGACGAACATCCATTAACATTAGCAATAAGCCTTACTCTGTATCCGCCTGGATTGGCATATACCCATGAATCGTCTTTTTTGCTGCTTTTGTCAAGGGTGGTTTGGGGGTCGCCAAAATCCCAAGAATATATTACGGTTCCACTACCGGTGTAGGTGGTATTGTTTTTAAATTTAACCGCAATTTTTTCACAAGCATTCAACACATTAAAGCTCACTTTAGGAATTTGTGTAACCACAACAACAATGGTCTTTGAAGTTTCATAGCCATAAGGCATTGATTTGGCCGTTAGTTTAACCATATAAAAACCATAGGTTGGAAACGTAAATACCACATCCGAGGCGCTTGATGTATCTGCAGGATTTCCGGTATTAAAATCCCACTTATAG
Organism: Chitinophaga pinensis; assembly: GCA_945878925.1. Taxonomy (GTDB): domain Bacteria; phylum Bacteroidota; class Bacteroidia; order NS11-12g; family UBA9320; genus JABWCE01. Next base: position 2,467 of record CAMDXE010000138.1, on the reverse strand, counting down.
GTAACATAGCCCGATGATATTTTGGTTAAATTATTGAACAGCACGCTTTCGCCATCGCACACAGGTTGATTAAATTTAAAATCGGTAACCGGCCGAGGGGCAACAAAAATATGGCGTGTAAGGGTAGAGTCGCAATAATGTGGTCCTAAATCTTTTAGCGAAATGGTCATAATAAGGGCCGTATCGGTTATCAACGAATCGGCACTGAAGGTAATTTTGCCGTTGCCGCTGCTCGAAGGGGCATTATAATTATAATAAGAGCTAGGTAAAATGCGACCCGATTTAGTGGTTATGGCAAAGTTGGCGGTAAGCCAAGTGGATCCATAGCCTGGATTAGAATAACCCGTTGGTGGAGTTATTTCGTAAGTTAACTTGTCGCCGGCAGCCACAATATCAGGATCGCCTTTGGTCCCCAGACTTGTAGGGCGTGTGGTGGTAAATGGAGTGCCTTTGGTAAAGGCTCCTCCATAAGGACTGGGCTTAACCGTGGCAGTAACCGCAACGCGTGGCCCAGTACATAGGGTTCGGTAATAAACATTACCAGCCCAAGTGTAATTAGTAGCTATACCAGCAAAATTGCCCGATATAGCATCGCCGCCCTGTAAGGTCATATCGGCATTAGTAAAGCTTAATGCCCCTGAGTTAAATATAATGCCGTCGCTTACTTGTACATATATACCATAAGCGCCAATAGGCAAAACTGCTCCTGCCATGCTAAAGGTGGTTCTGTTTCCTATGCCTTTGGATGCTACGCTAGTAACGGTGCGTATTAAAGTCCAAGCAGATGCATTGGTCTGGTAGCCAACATAGGTGCCCGATCGAATAAATACATTAACCGTAATAGGGTTGTAATGATTGATATTAAGCGACATAGAGTCGATAATTAAAGTTTTGTTAGCAGTAATATTAAACATATTGCCGCTCTGAACATTACCAAACCACGATCCTCCAGCAGTAATGCCAGTTGCTAATGACTTTGTAGCGCCGAGTCGTGCCGATTCTACATAATAGGTGGTGGTTCCCCCATAAAGAAATGGGGTATTATAAATAGAATCCATGCCCAAGGCAGTAGTGCTAGTATTTGAGTTATACCAAATTGCACTGGTATTGGATGGAACCCCCGCATTTAGCCTTACCGATCCTTGCCCGCATTTTATAACATTTTTGGGTTTAGGTGCTGCCGGCGATCCACTTATTGAAATCGTCGTAGTGTTGGTGTCGTTTTTATAAGTGGTATCAGCCGACCAACGCGCCCAAGCTTTAACCGTTAAATTGCCAAACATCGACGCTGTATTAAGGGTGGTAATATGAATGGTATCTGATGCTCCTCCTGCTAAAGCTCTATTAAAAGTTTTGGTGTATGTGCCCGATGCAGTTCCACTAAGTCTAGCGTTAATGGCTACTCCCGAACTGGCAGCAATGGCATTGGTTCCCATATTTGTAATTTGAACAATCACAGGGTCGGCTACAGCGCCACATGGATTTACCGGACTTACCAATGCAGTAATACCTGCATCATTTGGAGAGGATGGGCCATAAATTTTAATTTCTCTATGATTAGGATTGCTGCTTCCCGCAACCGTGTTCATTCTTAAAACGGTGGTCGTTACCGGCGAGAAGGTAATGGAGTCCTGAATGTTTGAATTGCTATAAGTATAAAAATTAACAAAGGCGCTTCCATTCCAATACTGCAAGGTACACGTGGTCATTGGCCTATTGTCTTTATAAAAAACCATTTTGCTAATGGTTTTGGCCGATGTCCATGTAAAATCAATCCAGCCGCTTGTGGTAACCCAACCCCAGTTGTAGGTTCCACCAATATTGTAATTGTAAATTACGCCATCGTTGTAAAGTGGAGGGCCATATCCTGTACTTATTTGCCCGCCTCCCGAGTGGTTGGCCGTGGCCGAACGCGCTAAATTAGTTTGTGATTGGACATTTTGGGTTATCCCAAATAGGAATAATCCAACAAAGATCAATGCTAAAAAGTGAATACGAGTTTGAAAATTTGTGTAGTGTGTTTTCATAGTATTTGTTTTATTAGGTTTTCAAATATATGAAATATTCAATAAAACAAAATTTTGTATGTAAAAATAAAGTAAAAATTTAATGGCCTTAAAACCTGGCATACTTTATCCTTAGGAAATAGAAGGATGTATCCTGAAAATTTATAAATAATAAAAAACCCCCAATTTTCATTGAGGGTTTTTTATTATTTTTTAGATACGATTATTTATTTATCGTAACTTTTTGAGTAGAGGTTAATCCTCCGTTTGTAACTTTTACTAGGTAAACGCCATTGGCCACATTCATTTCTACGCTATAAGTTGCTTTCAATGGGTTGGTGTCAATAGTTTTTACAATTTCGCCTAATAAGTTATATACGGTTATGGATATATCCGTTTTGGGTTCTTCAACATTCACAGTAAAATTACCTTTGTTTGGGTTTGGATAAACCTGTACACCA
>CAMDXE010000137.1 GCA_945878925.1 Chitinophaga pinensis | reverse complement strand
ACCAATGCCTCCCATAACACCCGAAACAAACCTTGAACCGCTCTTCGAAACTGTTCGCAACGTTAATCGCGTAATAAGAGTGGTAAGCCCAACAAAAAATGCTAAAGCCAGCCACCCAATAAAGCCAATATGCGTAAAACCTGTTAAATCTGAAATTAAAAGAATGGCCCCACAGATAAGGGTTATTAAAAATAATTGGGAATAAAATTTTGTCATCGAAAGTTAAAGGCGCAAAGGTAGGCAGACGCATTCAAAACACAAAAAATTTACCAAACCTTAGCATCTTTATTGTTTATCAGTCCTACTTCGAAAACCCCTTCATCAATTTATACATAACCCCAACCAAACCCAGTAACATAGCCACAATAGTGAGCCAGGGTGTTTTAAAATTGAAATATTCATCTCCTAATCGACCAAGCCACGTAAACACTAAAAGTGTGCCCATCATTTGAAGGGCGAGACCACTGTATTTTAGAAATGTGTTGGGTTGTTTGCTAGGTTCCATGGCCTATCCTAAATCCTTTCCAAAGGAAAGGATTTTTTATCGCTAGATATTATTACCTATAAATTTATCAACCATTATGGTAGCTAAAACATTTTTTTACCTTTATCCTTTCCCTTGGAAAGGATTTAGCTTAGGCTATTCATTTGGCAGCTCCCATTAAACTCGCCTCCCGATTCAATCACCATTTTTGCAGTGGTAATATTTCCTTCGATGCGGCCCGATGCTTTTAGATACAAAATTTCGGAAGCCTTTACATTGCCTTTAATAACGCCCGAAACGTCGACACTTGAAGCCGACACATCGCCATCGATATAGCCCGAAGTACCCAAAACCATTTTCGATTTTGTAGTTACATTTCCAAGCACTTTGCCATCAATACGAATATCGCTATCCGAATTAATACTCCCTTTTATTTCGGTGCCGTCGCCTACCAAATTAAAAACCAATCCTGGCCCGAAAGTGGCTACTTGATCTTTTTTACCAAACATAGCGGCGAAGATATTAAAAAAGTTCTGAGTTCTAGGTTCTAGGTTCTATGTTTTTGCAGAATCATTTCAAGAACTCTGAAGTGAGAAGTGAGAAGTTAGAACAAAGAACTTAGAACTTAGAACCTAGAACCAATAACTCAGATCTCCCCACCACCCTTAAAATAAAATAAAATCCTTTGGATTCACCGGGGTCCCGTTTTGCCAAAGTTCAAAATGCAGGTGGTAGCCTTTTGACCATTCGCCGGTGTTGCCTACCAAAGCCACGGCTTCGCCGGCACTTACATAATTTCCTTCTTTTTTAAATAGGGCCGCGTTGTGTTTGTATACCGAAATGAAATTGTTGAGGTGTTGAATAACAATAGTATGTCCATTTTCAGGCGTCCACGCACTTAAAATAACGGTTCCATTTAAAACGCTTTTTATGGCACTATTTTTAGGAGCGGCAATGTCGATGGCAAAATGATTTTTTTTGATATTAAATGTATCCGTTATAAAGCCAGGCAATGGATTAAAAAGCGTGGTTCCCGAATAGGCCACAAGGTCCATATCGTTTAAATCGCCATGCTCCAATTGTTCGCGCATGGCCATTTCTTCGGCGCTAACGTGATCAAAATCGAAATTGCCTTGTACATCGTTGGAATCCGATTTTGGGGCATTTCTATAGATAGAATCGCGCCCCATTAAAATATTCAATAAATTATTTCGCTCTTTATCCGCCAATTGAAACCTTATGGCTAATGAATCTTTCAAATGGTTCATCTTTAAATATTCGAGGCGATAAGCCTCTCCAGAGTCCGAACCATAAACAAATTCACGCAGTGGGGTTCGGGTAAGCATTACTAAAATTACCAAGGTAAACATAACGGCAATGCTGCTCAATAACAGCATAAGATTAAGGGGGGTAAGAATGATGCTAAATTTATCTTCCCACGTTTCGCGGTTTCGCAGCACTAATATATAGCGACGATTGCCTTTTAGCAAAAGGTATTGGCGGAAGTCTTTAAAATTCATGGTTAATTTATAAGGGCCTTTCTAATACCTTGACCATTGATTTTTTTAAGTTTTATTAAATTCAATAAAAACATTTTTACGTTAAACATATTCGTGTAAAATTCACCGAATGAATGCTAAAATATTACGGTTGAAAGAAATATTTTTGCGCATACAAAGTTATATACTTTAATCGATTACTAATTCATTCAAATTTGATAAAAATACGAATACTACCCCTCCTTTTACTTTTGTGTACATTCAGTTCGTTTGCCCAAAAGAAAAACACATGGATTAGGCGCAATTGGACCAATATGGTAGCGCATTATAACATTTATTTTCATGGCCAAAAACTATTTTCGGAAACCGTTCAGGACTTGATCATACTGCATAAAGATGACTTTAGCAAACCCATCGAAGTGTATCCATACAGCGACGAAGCAACGGCTAACTCGCTTAAACCAAAAATGGAGGGCTTGCTAAAAAAAACCTCCCTTATTATCAATAAAAAAAGCAAGAGCAAATGGGTGGACAATTGTTGGTTATTAACCGGAAAAGCCCATTTTTTAAGAGGAGATTTATCGTCGGCCGATGAGAATTTTCAATTCGTAAATTCGCAATATTCCGACAAACCCATTCGATACGATGCAAAACTTTGGATACTTAAAACCCTTGTAAGGGACGGAAAAGTTAACGATGCCGAGGCCATTTTCAAAACCTTTCAACGTGAGGAGGTGTTTCCAAAAGCCATACAAAATGATTTGAATAATGTAGCTGGCGATATTTATACCAAAATGGGCCTCTATGCCGAAGCTCAAAAATATTTGGAACTGGGTGTAGCGCATTGCAAAGATCATGTATTAAGCTATCGCATGCATTTTTTGCTCGCCCAATTGTACGTTATCACGAATGACTACGAAAAAGCAAGACTGCATTTTAGAAAAGTTACTAAAATGAATGCTCCCTATGAATTTGCATTTCAATCGAATGTTGGTATTGTAAAAGTAAATTCGTTGGCCGGCAAAACAGACACACGCGAAAGCAGGCGAAATCTTAAAAAAATGCTTAAGGATGATAAAAATATTGATTTTTACGATCAGTTATTTTTCGAACTTGGCAATTTAGAACTAGCGGATCAAAATTTTTCGAAGGCCATTAAAAATTATCAATTATCGGCCCTAAATGCTTCAAAAAATCAAGACCTGAAGACCAATGCGTATTTGAAAATTGCAAAAATATATTATGAAAATAAGGACTATAAACTGGCCGAAAAATATTTTGACAGCACCGCCTTATTTATTACCGAAAAACACCCCGAATTTGAAAAAATAAAATTACAGCAATCGATACTTTCTTCGCTCATCAATCACCTTATCACCATTTACACCCAAGATAGTTTATTGCGACTAGCCGCTTTGCCAAAGGATAAATTGGAGGCCCAAATTAAAAACGCCATCGAAAAAGAAAAGGAAGCTAAAGCTAAATCTTCGAAAAAAGAACAGGAAGAAAATGCGCCAGCACCTATACAATCGGCCCTTAATATGCCTTCCAATTTTTCGAGCACCGATCAATTTGTTTTCGATAATAAGGAACTCTTAGGCAAAGAATACAATGAATTTTTGAAAAGATGGGGCAACAGAAAATATACCGACAATTGGCGCATAGCCATTATCAAAAAAGACTTAAGCGCCGATCCATTAACGGATGAATTGAATGAAGAAACAGACATAGCTAAGGCGGAAGACCCAAAAGATAAGAACGTGCCGAATGCACCGGATCTTAAAAAATACCTTGTTGCCATCCCCTTTAGTTTAAAGGACAAAGAATTGGCTCACAAAAAGATTTATGATGGACACTTAGAAGCCGGCAAAATTTATCTTGAAAAACTAAAAGAATACAAAACAGCTATTTATTATTTCGAAACACTGCTAAAACGCTATCCTGCTAATGCTAATGAGGCCGAAATACTATACAACCTCATCAAATGTTTCGATGCGCTAAAGGACACTTCAACTAAAAAAATATATTCCACCCAACTGGCGAGTAAATATCCAGAATCGCCCTACAATCAGGTTAACAACCGACAACAAACTAGCCTATCAAGCCCTGTAATTTCGAATGCCAGCAACGAAAAACAAGAAGTATTACAGGCCTACGAAAAAATGTACAACGCATTTGTAAAAGCACAATATCAGGAGGTAAAAAAAATAAAGGAGGAGGTTGATAGCAAATTTGCAGGAAACGCCATTCAGGCAAAATTTGATTATTTATATGCCTTAGCCATTGCAAAAACAGAAGGGAAAGAAAAATTTTCGATTTTGTTGAAACAAATTTGCGACAATTATTCGGGCACCGAAATTGCGAGTCAGGCAGCCTACACCCTTGAGGTATTAGAAAATAAGGATAAAATAGCCTCCCTCGATCCTTTGTCGGTTTATAAATACAATGGCATGCAAGCACATTTTTTTGCGATGGTTACCGATGAGGGCCAATCCGAACGGTTGAAGGTAGCCCTGGCCAATTTTAATAGTAAATACTATGGGAGCAGTGCCTTAAAAATAAAATCGTTTTTATTAGGAAACAAGGACATGCTAGGCGTTGAAATGTTTGACAACAAAACCGATGCCATGCAGTATTACGCATCCTTTCTTACGCATTTTAAGGAATTTATACCCGAATTAAATCCATCGGTTAAATATTTTACGGTATCCGTCGACAACCTTAAGGCCTTATTAAGAGAAATGGAAGAAGCCAATTATCTCGCTTTTTTTGAGAAAATGTATTTATAAATTTCTTTCCTCTAAATCCAAAAGCCAAAGGTATTTAATCTACCCATACACGATCTTTTCCATCAAAATAAGGCGACTGAACCGAAATAACCTTTATCGGATTTGTGCCTGTATTTATCACCGAATGCTTGGTTCCTTTAGGTATAACAATTAAATCGCCTTTCTTAATCACAAACTCCTTATTGCCCAATTTCATAATACCTGTGCCCTCAGTTACCACAACATTTTCGGAATGAAATACGTGATAATGCATATTTACTCCTATGGGAATGGTAATAAAAAATGTACTGCAAAGGCTATCGGAGGCCAGAAGTTTTACGTTTGTTTTCGACTGTTCATCGAATACCATTGAATCTAATTTATTAAAAATTTGCGCCTTTACTTTACAAGCACTAAAAAGGATAAGTAACAGCAAAAGATTTCTTTTCATGCTGCAACATAGCATAAAAAATGGCAGGTATTTAAACCAAATTTCTAATTTGATTGAGGACTATAAATAAAAAAAAGCCCCGGTTTCTCGAGGCTTTTCATATATATTGTTAAGGAATATTATTCCGCTGTTTCGTTTTCTGTTGTAGCTTCTGGAGCAACTTCAGTTTCAGCAACGATTGCTTCTTCAACCGCTACCGTTTCTTCGGCTACTGCCACTGCTTCTTTTTTAGGAGCTTTTGGTGCAGCTTCTGTTTTGGGTGCTTTTGCAGCCGGCTTGGCAGCCACAGTTACTTTTGTTCCGTTTGCTTTTGCATAATCCACGACATCTTTAAATGCTTCGGGATGGTTCATGGCCAAATCGGCCAATACTTTGCGGTTCAAATCCATTCCACAATTATGATACAAGCTCATAAATTTGGAATACGACAAGCCTTCCATACGGGTGGCTGCGTTGATACGCTGAATCCACAATCCGCGAAAGTTGCGTTTTTTGGTTTTACGGTCACGATAGGCATAACCCCATCCTTTTTCAACGGCGTTTTTGGCAACCGTCCATACATTTTTTCTACGACCCCAATAGCCTTTGGCAAATTCGAGGATTCTTTTTCGGCGTGCCCTTGAGGCAACATGATTTACTGATCTTGGCATTTTATTTTATTTGATTAATGCACGGCGCTGTAATGTTTCAACAATCTTAGCTGCCAATGCGGGTTAGTCTTATTTTTGATTTGAAAATTTGAAGATTTGGAAATTTGAAAAGGCTTTACAATCTCATATCTCTGTACTCAAAATCTCAAATCTAATTACATTCTTAGCATAAATTTCACATTGGCCATATTGGTGTCATCCACATAAGCGGGAGCTCC